>NZ_BAABDH010000113.1:0-118264 GCF_039539525.1 Hymenobacter algoricola
AGGGCAAACTGTAGTCGCGCTGACTACGCCGCGCACGCGGCTCAAACTCGGTTTTCATGACACCTTTTGGAAAAGCTGTCAACATATTTCCGGACCCGACAATGACACAAAAAAAGCCCCGCCAATGCTGGCGGGGCTTTTTTTATGGGCTGTAGGGTCAACTACTCAATTTTGCTCATGCGGTCCTTCACGGCTTCCAGCGCCACGCGCATGTTCACAATGTCGGCGCGGGCCGCTTCCTGCTCTTTCAGGTTCATGTCAATCAGGTTGTTGTACTGCAGCAATTCGGCGGCGTTGGCGGCCAGCTGCTGCTGAATCTCCTGCTTCTTGACCTTGTTCTTCTCGATGTCCTTTTTGATCACATCGGCCTTCGAAATCACGGCCATGTGGTTGTTCTGCGACGATACCAGCGCTTTCTCAGCTTCCGATACCTGCACGGCCAAGTCTTCGCGGTAAAGCATGCGGGCGAAATCCTTCAGGTATTTCTCCGACGACTTCCACTGCACCGGCGTGGCGTCCTTGCTCAGGTAAGCGTTGCCCAGGTCAATCGACCACCACACCGTGGTGCCGGTTGGCGTGGCATCCACTTTGCTGATCAACCGGATCGGCGTCTTGGAAATGTCTTCGATAACTACGGCATCCATCGTGTAGACGCCTTTGTCGGACTTGAACTTGCTGCCGAACTTTTCGCTCAGCTGCTTCTGCCACGAGTCGTCGACCCGCTTGCTATCCAGCTGAATCGTCACACGCTGACCTTTGCGGGGAATGCCCTTGATGGCCATGTCCGTCTCGTCTACGGGCGACTTTTGGGCGTAGCCCGTCACCGTCATTACACAAACCAACAGTAGGGAGAGAAGTACACCTGGTTTCATATTACAATGAAAAGGTTGAAATGAAAGAATTTACAAAAGAAGGGGGGAAGTGCCGGTACGGACTATCCAACTCACCAAATTTAACCATACTCCCTGATGTTGGTACATGTGCCGATTGATTTTTTTGAAGAAAGCAATATTTTATTGAATTAGTCATATGCTATATAACTTTCCTGCAAGAAATGATTTATCTGCCCTTGGAGGCGGCTGAAAGATTTGCCTGAGCGTATTTACAGGCCCTCAACCGGGCCAAACAAAACCAGCGGCGTGCTGTTGAAAGTCGACTATGCCAATCACCGTCTGCCGAAAAGAACACTTCAATGCCGCCCATCGTTTGCACAATCCCTTGTGGAGCAACGAGCAGAACCAACAGGTTTTCGGCAAGTGCAACAACCCCCACTACCACGGCCACAACTACGAGCTGACGGTACGCCTGACCGGCGAAATCGACCCGGAAACCGGCTACCTCTACGACCTCAAGCACTTGAGCGACCTGATTAAGCGCGAGATTCTGGATACCTTTGACCACCGCAACCTGAACCTCGATACCAGCGAGTTTCGCGACCTGAACCCGACGGCCGAGAACATTGCCGTCGTTATCTGGAATCGGCTGCGCGCGCACCTGGCCCCGCACCTGGCCTTATCGGTTACGTTGTATGAGACGGACCGCAATTTTGTAGAATACCATGGATAAATCCGTGCCCGCGGCTATTGCCGCCGCCCAGGGCCCCGGCCTTCCCGACACCCACCTGTCGGCGGACCTGCGCGCTCCGCTCCGCCCCGATGCCTTTGCCCTCACCGACGAAGCCAAAATAGCGGGCATTGCCGAGCACTTCCGCGAAATCATGCAGCTGCTGGGCCTCGACCTGACCGACGACAGCCTGCAGGGCACCCCGCGCCGGGTGGCCAAAATGTACGTGCAGGAGTGGTTCAAGGGCCTCGACTCCAAGCACCGCCCCGACGTGAAGCTGTTTGAGAACCGCTACGCCTACAAGCAGATGCTGGTGGAGCGCGACATCACGGTTTTCTCCTGCTGCGAGCATCACTTCGTGCCCATCATGGGCAAGGCGCACGTAGCTTACCTGCCCGGCGAGCATGTGGTGGGCCTGAGCAAGCTCAACCGCGTGGTGCAGTACTACGCCCGCCGCCCCCAGGTGCAGGAGCGCCTCACCCGGCAGATTGCCGAGGAGCTGAAGCAGACGCTGCACACCGATAATGTGGCCGTACTGATCGAGGCTGACCACCTCTGCGTGATGAGCCGGGGCGTGAATGACACCAGCAGCAGCACCCTCACGGCCGAGTATGGCGGCGCCTTCGAAACCGACGAAGCCCTGCGCGCGGAGTTTTTGCGGCTGATCGGAAAGTAAAAGCTGTTAGCTATTGGCTGATAGCTATTAGCTTGCACTCCGTTTTCCAATAAAGCTCCCAAAAGCCAATGGCTGACAGCGTCCAGCTAGCAGCTCCCCCACCATGTCCCGAAAAGTCCTCATTACCGGTGGTACCGGCCTCATTGGCACCCGCCTGGCCGACATGCTCATTGATGCCGGCTTCGAGGTGGCCATCCTGAGCCGCCACCCCAGCCAGAGTCGCTACCGCAGCTTCCGCTGGGACCCCAGCGCCGGCACCATCGACGAGGCCGCCGTGCCGTATGCCGACTACATCATCAACCTGGCCGGCTCCAGCGTCTCGGATGGGAAGTGGACCAATGAGCGCAAGCGCGACATCCTGACCAGCCGTCTGCTGGGCACCAGCCTGATAGCGCGGGAATTGGCCAAAGGCAACCAGCACGTGCGCACGTTTTTGTCGGCCTCGGCCATCGGCATCTACGGCGACAGCGGCGACCGGCTGGTAACGGAAGAATCGGCGCCGGGCTCTACCGACGACTTTCTGGTGGATGTGTCGCAGCAGTGGGAAAAGGCCGGCCAGCAGGTGCAGGCGCTGGGTATTCGCACCGTGCTGATGCGCATCGGCATCGTGCTCAGCCCCGAGGGCGGGGCCCTGGTGCCCCTGGCCCGCACGGTGAACATGATGGCCGGCGCGCCCCTGGGCTCGGGCAAGCAGTTTATGTCCTGGATTCACCTCGACGACCTGTGCCGTCTGTTTATCCAGGTTTTGGAGGAGCCGCAGTGGCAGGGTACCTACAACGCCGTGGCCCCGAACCCGGTAACCAACCAGCAGTTCACCGAAACCCTGGCCGAGGTGATGCACCGCCCGCTGGTGCTGCCCAAAGTGCCGGCTTTCGGGTTGAAGCTGATGATGGGCGAGATGAGCGAAATCGTGCTGGGCTCCCAGCGCGTGAGTGCCGAGAAAGTGCTTAAGCAGGGCTTCCGGTTTGAATACCCTGAGCTGAAGGCGGCGCTGGAGTCATTTTACGGACAGGAGGAATAAGGTGACCCGGCTATGCTTTGCTGGCCTGCTGCTGGCCACGGCCTGCACTCAGGAACCGAAGTTGCAGGCCCTGCCAGCCGCCGGGGCCTACATAGGCCTGGAAAGCATGGGGCCCAGTCACGACGACATCACGCCCGACGACACCACTGACCGGTGGTACCACGAAAACCGGCTGCTGATTCGCGGCGACTCGGCCTTCCTGGAGAAGATGCCCGTGGTTATCAAAGACGGGGAAAAGGGTTACTCCGCTTCCGACGGAGGCTTTTATACCTACAAGGGCCGGATCAACGCTTACCCGGACTCGTTGGTAACCCGCTTCCGGCTGGTCAACCATGACTACATGCTGACAAGGTTCCGGTACTTGCGCCCGCCCGGCAAGGACTCGACCCTGAGCCTGGGGGAAATGGTAGCGCGCGGCATAGCCGAAGTGGATTCCAGCCGGTTTAAGGTGTCCTACCAGCTCACAACTTCGCCCGGCGGCCTCAGCATGGACGGCGTGACGTACGAGCTGAAGAAATAGGATTTCCTTCTGAAATAGCCGCCGGACTGCCTTCAGCGCCAATGGCCAGAAAGCCGCGTTGCTGACTCAGAAGTAACTTCGGCTATGCTCAACAAGTCCATCAGCTCAACAACTACTCTATGAGGCTCCTGCTGCGCCGGCTGCTTGTGCTGCTCACCGCCGGAATGCTGCTGGTACTGGGCTATCTGAACTACCAGCTTTACTACGCTCCGCCGACGGAGCCCGCAAACCAGGAAGTGGTGCGGCAGCTCCGGTTTCTGCGCGCAACCCTGCATAACGGAGCCGGGCAGCGGATGCAGGAGCTGTATCCCGAGGGCTTCGTCTACCTCAATGCCCTCTACGCGCTGACCTGGTTGGAGCTGCTGCCGCGGGTGCCGGCCAACTCCCGGCTGGGCCTTGATGCCCGTGCGGAAGCCCGCTGGGCGCTGCGGGAAATTCAGTCTCCGGCGGCACAGAGCATTTTTGAGCCGGACCTGCCGCTGCCCCTGGGCGCGTTTTACCAAGGCTGGTCGGCGTACGTGCTGGGGCGGTATCTGGCCGCGCTGCCGCCTGCCGAGCGGGATTCGGCCGATGTGCGGCAGCTACGCCGGCAGTGTACGCTTATTGCCACCGCGCTGGCCGACGGCAACAGTCCTTACCCGGCTTCGTACTCCGGCGCGGCCTGGCCCGCTGACGGGGTGATGGCCCTGGCGGCCCTGGCTTGGCACGACCGGCTGCAAGTCCCGCGCTACCAGCCCCTCATCCGGCAATGGCTCCGGGCGGTAGATGCACACCTGGACTACAATGGTCTTATTCCGCACCAAGTGAGGGTTGGCAGCGGCGCCATGCTGGAGGCGGCCCGCGGGTCGTCGCAGAGCCAGTTGCTCAACTTCCTGTTCGAAATCGACTCGACCTACGCCCGCCGGCATTTTCAGCGCTACCGACCGCTGTTTCTGACCAGCCGTCTGGGGCTGCCGGGTATCCGGGAAGCAGCTTTGGGAGCCCCGCCAAGTGAGGACATCGATTCCGGCCCCGTTATCTGGAGCGTGGGTGGGGCGGCTTCCCTGGTGGGGCGGCGCACCATGCAGCGCTTCGGCGACAGCACCACCGCCCTGGGCCTGCGCAACAGTATTGAAGCCTTTGGCCTGCCCTGGCACGCCGACGGTGGCAAATATTACCTGCTGGGCAAGCTCCCCATTGCCGATGCCTTCATTGCCTGGGGCAACAGTCTGAATCCTCACCGCCCGCTTACCAGCTCTGCTTCCTGGCGCACTCCGTTTCAGCTGCTTTCGGCCCTGCTGGCCATTGGCTTGCTGGGGCTATTGCGCCGGCTGTAAGCCGGGCCGGCATCCTCCGGCTTTCGCAATGCATCATGCCCGACGCTAAGGATGACAAGAACTCTTCCGCAAGAGTTGTCCGACTGTTGCGGAGGAGTTGGGTAACTCTTCCGCAACAGTTGGCCTACAGCTTCAGGCTATCGGGCACCGCGGACCCTTCGTTGTTGAGCTGCTCCAGGAGGTTATCGGTGGCAATGGTATCCACGGCCTCCTCGCGCCGCCGCCGGGGCTCCGACTCCGACACGCAGATGTACTTCTTGCTGATCTTGGAAGTCGGCTTCGGAAACGGGCCCATGGTGATGTCCAGCTCGGGGTCCTGGTAGAGCTTTTCCATGTAGGCGCCGTAGATGGGCAGGGCCATGCGGCCGCCTTCGCCCTGCTGGGAGCCCTGGAAGTGGATGCTGCGGTCTTCGCCGCCCACCCACACGCCGGTCACGAGGTCTTTGGTCACGCCCATGTACCAGCCGTCGGAATAGTTGGAGGTGGTACCGGTTTTGCCGCCGATCTGGTTGTCCTTCTTCCACAGCTCGTAGTCCCACAGCGCCTGGGAGGTGCCGCCGGGCTCGTCCATGCCGCCGCGCAGCATGTAGAGCATCAGCCAGGCCGTTTCCGACGGAATGGCGCGCCGCTGCTTGGGGTCGAACTGCTTTATCACGTTGCCGTTGCGGTCCTCGATGCGGGTCACGAACTGGGGCTCACTCTGAAAGCCGCTGTTGACGAAAGTACTGTAGGCATCCACCATCTCGTACACGCTCACGTCGCCGCCCGAGCCCAGACCGATGCTGGGCACGCCGAGCAGCGGGGAGGTGATACCGACCTTGTGGGCGTATTTGGCCACGTTGTCCCACCCTACTTTCTCCGTCAGCTGGGCCGTCACGGAATTCACCGAGCGGGCCATGGCGTGGCGCAGGGTCATGTTGATGCCGGTGTACTCCCGGGTCACGTTGTCGGGCTTCCACTCCATGGGCTGGCCGTTCTCCACGTAGTTGATGGTCACGCGCTGGTCGCGGATCCGGTCGCAGGGCGTGTAGCCGTTGTCCAGCGCCGTCAGATACACGAAGGGCTTGAAGGTGGAGCCGGCCTGGCGGCGGCCCTGCTTCACGTGGTCGTACTTGAAGAAGCGGTAGTTGATGCCGCCCACCCAGGCCTTCACGTGGCCCGTGAACGGGTCCATGGTCATCATGCCCGCGTGCAGGAAGTGCTTGTAGTAGGCCAGCGAATCGAGGGGGGAAAGCACCAGGGTCGTGTCGCCGTCGCCTTTCCAGGTGAACACCTTCATGGGCCGCTTGGCGTGCAGGGCCGAGTCGAGGCGGGCGGGCTGGCCCTGGTAGCGGGCGGCCAGCAGCTTGTACTGGTCGGTGCGCTTCATCTGGGTTTCGATGAAGTTCGGAATTTCCTTGCCTTCGTCGTCCACCCAGGGGTTGCCGCCACGGTTGCGCCAGAAGGTATCGAAGTCGCGCTGCAGGCGCTTCATGCGGCTTTCCAGCGCCTCCTCGGCGTGGGCCTGCATGCGCGAGTCGATGCTGGTGTAGATTTTCAGCCCGTCGCGGTACATGTCGTAGCCGTTGGCTTCGCACCACTTGTTCACGTACTGGCTCACGGCCCCGCGGAAGTAGGTGTCGGGGCCGTCGATGTGCTTCTCGACGCGGTACTGCAGGGCAATGGGCAGCTGCTGCAACGAGTCGATGGCGGCGGCGGGCAGCACCCGCGACTGGCTCATGCGCTCCAGCACCACGTTGCGCCGCTTCAGGGCCGCCTCCGGGTGGAAGCGCGGGTTATAGGCCGTCGGATTGTTGAGCACGCCTACCAGCATGGCCGCCTCTTCGGGCCGGAGGCTGTCGGGGGAGGTATTGAAAAACGTCTTGGCCGCCACCTTGATGCCGAAGGCGTTGGAGCCATATTCGACGGTGTTGAGGTACATCCGCAGGATTTCCTCCTTGGTGTAGCGCCGCTCCAGCTCCACGGCCGTCAGCCATTCCTTGGTTTTGATCACCAGGATGTTGACCAGCGGAATATGGCCCAGCACGCCCTTGTCGCCGCGGCGGATTTTATACAGGTTTTTGGCCAGCTGCTGGGTGAGCGTGGAGCCGCCGCCGTTTTTGCCGCCGCCGGCCACGGCCCGGGCCAGCGCCGTCAGGTCGATGCCGGAATGCTCGTAGAAGCGCACGTCCTCGGTGGCAATGAGGGCCTTGATGAGCAGGGGTGAAATCTTGTTGTAGGCGACCGGGGCGCGGTTTTCGCGGAAGTACTTACCCAGCAGTACGCCGTCGGCGGTGTACAGCTCGGAAGCCTGCTCGACCCGGGGGCTTTCCAGCTCCTCCAGCCCCGGCGACTTGCCGAACAGGAACAGGAAGTTGCTCTTCACCAGAATTGGGTAGAGCAGGAAGATGCCCAGGAACACCACGAAAAAGCCCCAGACGGTGCGCGAAACGAGGTTGGGCCAGCGGCGCGGCGGGCGGGAGGCGGAGTCAGTTTTCAGCGGTTCGGGAGCGGACATTCGAAGCAGATTGAGTCGGGTGAGGCCGCAGCCCCGGCACCTGGCCCGCAAATATACCAGATAGGCGCGGCCCGGCCCGAACGAAAGTAGCAGCTCAGGCCGACTTGGCCGCCAGCCGGCTGCGCCAGGTAGCCAGCACAATCAGCAGGCCCTTGCCCGAATCGAGCAGCAGGTTGTCGAGGCGGCCGTAGCCAAAGTACAGCCCCAAGCCAATGCCGATCCACCAAAAACCCAGCAGATAGCACAGCGTGGCGTAGTGGGGCTGCCGCTGCCACACCTGCCACAGCGCCACGGCATCAACCAGCGACACGAACAGCAGCAGCCAGGCCAGGGCAAAGCCCATAAAGTGCGTGTCGTTGGAAATGCCCACGCCGAAGCCCGCCAGCAGCTTATCGGGCGCAAAAAATCCGCCGATGGTAAGGGTCAGCTCGATGATGAGGGCCAGAAAAAGCAGCGTAAGCAGCGCGGGGCGGGCCATAAAACGGAGGTCGGGAGGAGGCGTAAGCTAGCATAATTACCCCGCCCGGTTGGGTCGTCACCTTAGTTGCTGGCAATCCATTCGGTCCACATGAAGCCTATTGCCACCATGCCGCCCAGCAGGGAAAGCACTGCCCCGCCGTAGCCCGCCAGGGCCGCAAAGCGCCACACGGCTTTCCAGAAATAGCTTTCCACGGCATCGGACAGGCGCCAGGCGACGCGGGCGGCAATCCAGGGCAGCGTGAGCAGGCAGCCGAACAGCAGGGTCAGAACGACCGGCCGGGCCGCCGGCGTGCTGGGCCACAGCTCCGCGTGAAAGACGTTGTTGAGCAGGCTGAAGACCAGTCCGCCCAGGGCCCACCACAGCAGCGGCGGAACCAGGCGGAGTACCAGGCGCGCAAAGTGGAGCAGCGTTGTCATCCCCACGGCATCAGAAGGAGGCAGGCTGGTCGGCGTCGCCCAGCAGCGCCAGCCCGGCCAGCACCACGCCGCAGCCGCCGACGAGCAGATGAAACAGCAGGCCCAGGAGGAAGACGAAGGCGCCTTTCATCCCGCGCAGCTCCAGGCAGCGCCCCAGCCGCCACATGGGTCCGGTAGTGTAGCTACCCACCAGGATGTTGGCGGCCACAATCAGGACCAGCGCCGTCCATTCGTTGTACACCAGAGCGGTGAGCCACTGCCCGGAGTCGGGGGCGGCATGGCCGGCGCGGTACCAGGCGGGCAGCTGCAGCCAGAGCCAGAGTACGGCTACCACGGCAATCAGCACGCTCAGGCTGCGGCCGGCCGAGGGCCAGGCGGGTGGCGGGAAAGCGGACCGGGCGCTCATACCCGCTGGGCCTCGTAGAAGCCGATTTCCGCCCGTAGCGCTTCCAGGTTCCGGTCTGCCAGCGCCTGCAGGCTCCAGCGCAGCACCGGCAGGGTGCGGCGGCCGCGGCGGTAGTGTGCCCTCAGCTCCGGCCACAACTCGGGCGTGAGCAGGGCCAGGGCCAGAAACCCGAGGCAGGTGATGGAGCAGTCGCCGTTGCCGAACATGAAGGCTTTGAGCTTCAGCTCATCCTCCGGCGTCATGTCGTAGCCCAGCAGCACGTGCTTGAGGTCGTGGTTTTCGTAATGCGGAATCAGCTGCAGGTGATGGCGGCCCAGCAGGTCGGCCACGCCGCGGCCCAGGGTGCCGGGGGGCAGACTTTGCAGCGTTGCCAGCCGGTTCTGAACGTGCTGGGCCCCGTAGAGGCGCCAGAAAACAGGAATCAGCACCGAAGTGCGGGCGTGCTCAATGGTTTTGCGGGCCAGGCGCTGGTAGCGGTTCAGCGAAGCCGGCTGTTGGGAAGAAAGAAGCATCGACAGTTGGATTTGGAATGGCGAGGAAAAAGTGGCCTAGCGGCTGGCCAGCAGCGCTGCCCCCTGGGGCGACCAGACCATCAGGAGCAGAAATACGGCGCCCAGCATCAGGGCCAGCACGGCGCTGGCTACGGGCAGCACCAGCCGCAGCAGGCGGCGGCGGCGCAGGTCGGGGGCGGCGGCCCGCTCCTGCCAGGCCAGCACCAGGGCCAGCACGCCCACCCCCCCGGCGCAGAGCAGCACCATGGTCAGGCTAACGAACAGCTGCAGCATGGCCGGCGGCGGTAACGGGGTGAGCATCGAAGTAGCGGGCGGCCTGATAGTCGGCCCAGGTGTAGCTGGGCCAGTGGCGCCGGGCCTGCCGGGCGCGGGAGCCCCGGATGCGGGCGTGCAGCATTTGCCGGGCCGCCGGTTCGGGCAGCGGCACCCAGGTGTTGCTGCCGGCTTCCCGGTTCAGGGCGCGGCCGGTGAGGGTAGCTTCGCGGGCGGCCAGCTCGGGCAGTACCCGGTCGGGCATGGCGAGCAGGAAGCCGTAGTCGACTTGCCGGAAGCGCGGCTGCAGGTTGTAGCGGACAATCCAGATTTCCCAGTTGCCGGCCGCCAGCAGCAGCAGCACGGCGTAGGCGGCCAGCCCATTCAGCCGGAACAGAGCGTAAGCCGAGCGGCGCCGCCAGATTTTGAGCAGCACCGTGGCCAGCCCGAAGAAAGTCAGCAGCAGGAAGCCGTACACCCCGATACGCTTGTAGGCCAGGCCCGTGTGCTGGATGTAATAGTAGTTGCGCAGCCCCACCGACACGGCCAGCACCGCGTTTTGCAGCACCCACACCGTAGCCGCCCGGCGCAGCAGCGGCAGGCCGGGCTGGTAGAAGTTCAGGTTGCGGCGGAAAAACCACAGCACAATGCCCATAGCCACCAGAATGCTCAGGATCAGCACGTAGGTGCCCTCGTGCACAAACTGCGTCAGATCGAAGCCCGGGGTGGGCACGAAGCCAAACCAGATCCAGGAAATATCGATGGCATTGACCACCAGCAGCAGCACGTTCACCAGCCCGATCAGGCTCATAGCCATCAGGTATTCCTTGCGCAAATCGAGGACCCGAAAGCGGCGGACCCGGAAGTCGGGGCGGCGCACGGCGAAAGAGGCCACCTGGTCGCGGCGGCGGCGCACAAACTCCCCGAAGCGCGACTCGTGGTCGGCGAAGAAGTGCACCGGCATAATGAGGATGGCCCCGGCGGTGAGCAGCAGCCCCAGCCCGAAAAACAGCAGGTGGGGCACCGAAAGCCGGACAAACAGCCTCTCCAGCGCATCACCCAGCATTGTCAGCGCCCGGTCGGTCAGGGCGCTGTACCTCGGATTGGCCACCACGAACAGCAGGTGAAAAACCAGTAGCGCCAGCAGCGGCAGGCCCAGCAGGCGGCCGTAGTACCAGGTGCGGCTCACCCGGCTGCCCAAGTTCTGCGGCAGGCGCAGCAGCTGCGTCAGCCGCCGCACGGCCGGCAGCAGGTTGGCCAGACCGGTCAGCAGGGCGTGGCCGACCAGCTTCAGGTGCGCCTGGTTTACGTAGCCCAGCCAGATGGCCAACGACGCTACGCAGCTCAGCTGCGCCGCTCCCGAGCCGTGCACGGCCACCAGCAGGGCGCTGAGCAAAGTACCCAGCAGGGTGAGGCGGAAGTAGCCGGAGCGCCACACGGGAGAAGTGCGCGGCAGCCCGCCCAGCACGGCGCCCACCACAAACAGGGTGTAGAGCAGCATATTCAGGGCCGCCCGCTCCTGCCAGAACAGCCCATCGAACAAGATGGCACCCACCGGCAGCAGCAGCTTTTGCAGGGCCGTGAGCGGAACCGGCGGCGCGGCGGTAGCCCCGGCGGCCGGCCAGGCCGCGGCCGCGGCAGAAGGAGAAGTAGTCATATATTATTTTTGAAAGAACTTTGTATTTCAAAGTACAGGGGCAAAAAAAAGGCACCTCAGCCGCGCAGCAATTTTTCCAGGGCGCCCAGATGTTCCTGAAAGGCCGTTTTGCCTTCCCTGGATGCCTGGTAGGTGGTGTTCGGCTTCTTGCCCACAAACTGCTTGCTCACCAGCACGTAGCCCGCCTTTTCCAGCGCCGCCACGTGGCTGGCCAGGTTGCCGTCGGTCAGGTCGAGAGCCTCCTTGAGCTCGTTGAAGCTCACGGAGTCGTTGGCCATGAGCACTGCCATGACGCCCAGCCGCACCCGGTTGTCGAAAGCCTTATTAAGCGTATGGATGAGGTGTTTCACAGCGTGGGCCGGGGCGCGCGTTCGTAGCGATTGTACATGAGTAAGCCGTAGCCGATGTGGCCCAGCCCGAAACCCAGGGCGAAGAAAATCAGGCCCCAGCCGGGCAGCAGCACGGCTACCAGGCCCAGGGCCATCTGGGTGAGGCCCAGCAGGCGGATTTCGTCGAGGGTGTATTTGCTGGCGTTGAGCAGGGCCAGGCCATAAAACAGCAGCAGCCCCGGTATTACAAACGAAGCCGCGCCGCGAAGATACAACCCCAGGCAGAACAAGCCGCCCGCCGCCAGCGGCAGCGCCAGACTCCAGGCCAGCCGGCGCGCGGGCGCATCCCACAAGGGGCGGCCGGCCTGCACGGCCCGACGGCGCGTAAAGTAAAACGCCGCTGCCAGCGCCAGCACAATCATGCCCACGGCCAGGCCCAGCAGAAAGGGCAACGCAGCCTGCCGCTCGGCCACCGAGCCTTCCAGCAGCCGCAAGAAACCCTGGGCCTGGTAGTCGCCGGCGGGCAGCTGGGTGTCCAGGTACCAATGCCCCACGGCAGCGCCCGCCAGCGCCACCACGCCCGCCCCCACCCCGGACAGGCCGCTGAGCGATACAAAACGCGAGGACCGCTCCATGATAGCGCGAATCTCGGTGAGCTGGGCAAGCGGATCGGTGGCAGATTTCATATTTTTCAGAGCACTTTGTAATGCAAAGCTAATCTTAGTTAATCGACTTCCAAGCCCGCAGGGCAAAAAAGAATGTTCGCCCGCCAAGGCAGCCCCTGCCGCTGCCCCACCGGCCTGTCCCAAACCGGGAAAAGCCGTTTCATCCTGGGACGCAAATTCCCAAAAATACTTTGATTCCGGGCAATCTGAGGCGTTTTTCACTTCGTACATCTGGCCTCTCCCGCCCGCCCCCGACCTGCCTTGCCCTCCTATTGCTACTCTGCTGCCGTCTTTCATTTTTTCTTACTTCTGCTATTATGACCCACTCTTACGCCGCCATCTCGTCCACCATCAAGCGCACCTTCCAGCTGTGGTTTTTCAGCAATGTGGGCGGTACGCTGTTTCTGGCCGCCCAGTTTGCCCTCGACCGGCTCACCGACTACTCCATTGCCCTGATGGCGGGAGTGGTCGCGGCTATGATTTCGCTGTGCGTGGTGCCGCTGGTCATTCCGTTTTTCACCCTGATGGGCCGCTTTTATGCGGCCTGGTCGCGCCGCAGCATGGCCCTGGCCGGTGTGGGCCTGTTTTACGTGGCCGCCAACCAGCTCCTGCTCTTGTTCCTGCCTTTTGACTCACTGGGCAGCTTGCTGGGAATATCGTTTCCGTATCTGGCCGCCGCGCTGCTGACGGTTATGTGGCTGTACGGCCCGGCTTTGCACTCGCAGCCGCGCGCCTAAAAACCGGTCAACGCGGCTAACGGCGGGTTTTGTGCGTACTTACGCCCGTGAAATTCCGCCTCCAGCTGTTTGAGTTTGAAGACCTGCCCTGGTTTCCGAAAGTAATCCGGGCGGGCATGATGGACTACCTGCGCTTTACCATCTCGGTGCTGCGCATCTACCAGCCCATTGTGCCGCTGTTGCGCGCGGCGGTGCTCCAAGCCGGCCAGCCCAATCTGCTGGAACTGTGCGCCGGAGCCGGCGGCGGCACCGAGGGCGTGTGGCGCAGTCTGCGCGCGTCCGGGCTGCCGCTGGTGTCCGTTACGCTGTCGGACCTGTACCCGCAGCCCGCCGCCTGGCAGCTGCTGGCCGAGCGCACCGGGGGCGGCCTGCGCTACGAAGCGGCCCCGGTAGATGCCACGGCCGTGCCCGCAGCCCTGACCGGGTTTCGCACGGTTTTTTCCGCTTTTCACCATTTTCCGCCCGCCGCCGCCGAGGCCATGCTGGCCGATGCCGTGCGGCAGCAGGCCGGAATCGGCATTTTCGAGGGTGCCGGCAAGCACTGGTACGAGTTGCTGCTGGCCTGGCTGGTGCTGCCGGTGGTGCAGCTGCTGACCACGCCCTTCATCCGCCCCTTCCGCCTGAGCCGGCTGTTTTTCACCTATGTGGTGCCGCTGATTCCGCTGTGTACCATCTGGGACGGGACGGTGTCGGTGCTGCGCATGTACCCGCCGGAGCAGCTGCTGGCCCTGGCCCGCCGCGCCGATCCGTTGGGCCGGTTTGAGTGGCAGGCGGGCAAAGTCCGCAACCCGCTCACCCGCTCCGAGGTGACGTATCTGGTGGGAGTGCCAAAACGCAATTAGTGCTTAAGAATTAAGAGCCAGTAATTGCCGCCGCCACCGTTGGTACCGCAATCAGCCGCTTTTACCCACCTTTGGTCGTTCAACTTCCCATTCACCACCATTTCTGACGACTACTTGGTCATTACAAATTACAAAAAGGTGCTGCCGCTGCTGCGTATTCCGTTTTCGGTGTACCTGATGCCCATCTTCTGGTTTGGACTCAGCGCCCTGCGCGGGCCGGTTGACGGGTGGCGGGCGTTGGGCGTATTTGTGGTGCTCCACCTGCTGGCGTACCCGGCCTCCAATGGCTACAACTCCTACTACGACCGCGACGAAGGCAGCATTGGCGGGTTGAAGGCGCCGCCGAAAGTATCGGAAGAGCTGATTCACCTGGTCTGGCTGTTTGATGCGCTGGCCGTGCTGGGCGCCGCGCTGCTCTCGCCGCTGTTTGGGGCGCTGGTGGCGGTGTACCTGCTGGTATCGAAAGCCTACAGCTACGAAGGCATCCGGCTCAAGAAATACCCGTTTCTGAGCACTTTGGTAGTGGTGGTATTTCAGGGGGCCTTCACGTTTCTGATGACGCAGGTAGGGGTCGGCGCCAGCCAAGCCACGATGGCGGAGCCCACCAACCTACTGCTGGCGTTGGTAAGCACCTTATTTCTGTGCGGCTCCTACCCGCTCACCCAGGTGTATCAGCACCAGGAAGACCGGCAGCGCGGCGACCAGACGCTGAGCTTGTGGCTGGGGCTGCGCGGTACGTTCATTTTTGCCGGCCTGGGCCTGCTGCTGGGGGCCGGCGTGCTGGCCGCCACCTACTGGCTACGGGGCGAGCTGCGCAACCTGCTGATCTTCCTCGGGGCTACTGGGCCGGTGGTCTACCTATTCGGGCGCTGGGCCTGGGCCGTGTGGCAGAGTCCCGCCGCCGCCGACTTTGAGCACACCATGCGCATGAATCAGGTGTCGTCGCTGTGCCTGAGCGCGGCCTTTGTGCTGATGCTCTGGCTGGCGCACCGGTAGCCGCCCGGGCTCAACAGTTTGCCTCCGGTGTACGTATTGCTGCCCAATCTACTGCCTAACCCCAACCCCGTTGACCATGCGCTACGCTGCCCTGGCCCCTTTGCTGCTGCTTGCCAGCGCCTGCACCTCCCCCGAATCGGCCCAGACCACCACTGCCCCGGCAGCCGATACTACGGCGGCCCTGGAGCCGCTGGATACGGCCCGCGCCCCGGCTGTCACGGCGCAGTCGGATACGCTGAAGACGGTCCGGCGCCGCCACTTGTTTTCCTCCCCCACCGCGCCCGACCTGTTTATGCTGGTGCTGCGCGGTCCGGCCGTTACGGGCGGCGAAGTCACGCTTACCATCACCGACGCCGGCGGGCAGGTTATCTTCCGCGAGCTGCTGACCGCCGCCGACCTGGAAGCCTCGATGGTGTATGAGATGAAAACTACCACGGCCACGCCGGCCGAGCGCGAAGCGTTCATCCGGAAGCGCATGGACGAGTTTTTTGCCGATAAGAACTTCCGCACGCCGGCCCTCAGCGCCCGGGAAGCCTACCAGCCCGGTACGCTGGACCGGGCCACCTGGGACGACCTCCAACGGCAGCCCCGGGCCATCGGCTTTCACTACCTGGTGGGCAAAGAGGACGTACGCCGCGTGGTCTGGTTGCCCCGCACGAAGCAGGTGGTGCATTTGCCCGGTTTCGGCGGCTAATCGGCGTTACTTTCCCTGTTCTGCCCGGGCCTGCGCCAAGGCCTGCTCCAGGCCCTGGGCAAACTGCGCGTAGGGCTGGAAGCCGCGGGCCAGCAGGTAGCCCTGGTTGCCGACGCGCAGAATGCTGGTCGGAAAGCCCTGCACGCCGATTTTGGCGACGGCGGCAAATTCTTTTTGAGTAGCCGCGGCCGTTTCCGGCAACGCCCAGCGCCGCCCAAACTCAGCGGCATCGAGGCCGTAGCGGGTTATAAGGGGCAAGTACGTGGCCACGTCGTTCAGGTCCTGTCCGTCGCGGAAGTGGGCCTGCTGCAGGTCGTGGGCAAAGCTGGCGGCGCGGTGCTGCACGTCGTCGAGCTGGCGAAATACGGTGATGGCGCGGCAGGGCGGCTCCGAATCCTGGATGTTGCCGCCCGCGGCTCCCAACGCCCGGAACGCCGCGCCGAACTGCACGCCCGTCGCCTTTTCGACCTGCTGCAAAGCCCCGCTGATGTAGCCCCAGGCCTTGCCGATGGGCCCCACCCGCTCACCCGTCACCATGCCACCACACAGCACCGAAACCGTCACGCGGTCGGCGTATTCGGTTTGGATGCGCTGGATTACGGGGCTCATGCCGTAGCACCAGCCGCAGAGCGGGTCGAAGAGGTAGAGGATTTCGGGGAGGTCGGGGTTTTGTGCCATAAGCCGCAAAATACGCAGCCCCGGGCTTTGCGTTGGCCGGGCCTGCCTGGGGTACCGGAAATTTCGCCAAATTCCGCTACCAACTGACCCGCACTCCGATGGAAACTGTTTCTCCCACTGTATTGCCAGTGCCTGAGCCGGCAGTACTGGTTGGGGCGCCGGCAATTCCGGCCTGCGTCAGCTGCGGCACCGCGCTGGCCGGCCCGTATTGCCACATCTGCGGTGAAAAGCGCCTGCACCGCCACGACTATGCCCTCAAACATTTTCTGGAGCATGCCGTCGATACCGTCACCCACTTCGACCTGCGCGACCTGTGGCAGCAGCTGCGGCGCCCGGGCTGGTTGGCGGCCGAATGGCTGCGGGGCCGCCGGGTACGACACGCGCCCCCCGTGCAGCTGTTTCTGATTACGAACCTGCTGTTCTACCTGCTGGCCAGCGTGTCGCACTTCAGCCCGTTTGATACCCAGCTGCAGTATCATTTCGCCTCCAACAACGGCTACGGCGGCCTGGCCAAGGCTCTGGTGGCCCAGCACCTGCAGGAAACCGGCATCTGGTACACCGCTTTTGCCCGGGAATTCGATGCGCTGGCCCACGGCTATTCCAAAAGCCTGGTTTTTCTGTTTATTCCGCTGCTGGCCGGGCCGCTGTGGCTGCTTTTCCGGCGGCAGCGGCGCTACTTCGTCGAGTGGCTCGTGCTCAGCACCTACCTGTTTGGTGGCATGCTGCTGGTCTTTGCGCTGATGGCGCTGCTGTCGATGTCGGCCCGGGTGGTGCGGCCGCTGCTGTTCGTGTTCACCAACGACGACATCATTGCCCCCTTCATGCTGGCTCTGACCATCGCCTACGCCGCCGGGTTTTTCCGGACCAGTCGGCCTGGCAGCGCTGGGGCAAAGCCTTGCTGTTCAGTCTGGGTTTCGGCGTAGCCCTGATTATCCCTTACCGCTTCGTGCTGTTTCTGGTGTGCTACTGGGCGGCCTCGTAGCAGCAGGCGCTGAACTGTCAGTTCCAGGCGAGAACCCGGGAAAGGCTGAGTGGGCTTTATATTTGATATTACGCAGTGCGAGGTAGGTTGCCGGGTGTGAGAAGTCAGGATTTAGGAGGCTAAGAACCAGGGGTTAAAGGAGGAAGGAACGAAACGGGTGCCAGGGCAGACGCGCCTTACTTCGGCAATCGGCTCTTATGCTGCCTTCTGGCTTCCAGCTCCTAACTTCTCAAACAGGGTTGCCGCAATGCCCCGCGTAACAGCAGTACATAACCGTGGCGGGCAGCGGCGGCCGAAAGTATTTCTCCCGACTCACCAAACCTTCGGGCCCCTTTCCTTACTCTACTCGGTATGCTCCCTCTCATTCCTTACGCCCTGGCGCTGCCGCTGCTGTGGGCCACCGGCCCGACGGCCCCGGACAGCCTGATTATCTTCAATGCCAGCCGGACGTATCACTACCAGGCCATTTTTATCAGCCCGGCCGGCGACACCTTATCGCGGGAGCGGATAACGATGCAGCCTTCCGGCCAGCCCTGGGTGGGGCAGCCCAAGCGCCAAACGGCCTGCACCATCCAGTATCGGTATAATCCCGGCGATTCGCTGACTTTCGCGGCCCGCCCCAACCCGCAAAACCAGCCCGGCCGCCAGCCTCAGGCCTACGAGTGGCGCAAGTCGACGGTGACCGGGGTAATCGAAAACCCGCAGGAAATCTGGATGCACCCCATCCGTAGCAACCAGTACGCCTACACGGAGGTGGCGCCTTTTCCACAGGTAAGACCGGCTGATCTGCACCCAGGCGGCAGCTGGCAGGCCAACCGGCTTTTCATCATGGGTGGCTGGGGCGCGTTTAAAGGCAGCGTACGCCCCTTCTACCAGGTAAAAGCCCCGGCAACCCGCCGCTACGGCAACCAGAATCTGGCCGGCTGCTGGCTGATTGAGTCGGTAGGCCAGCATAGCCGGTTGGGCAACAGCTACCTCGACTTCTACTTTCACCCTCGGTACGGGTTCACCGAAATGCACTACCGCTTCTACGACGGCACCCAAATTTCGCTGGTGCTGGAAGGCCTGCCGACGGGCAACAAGTAGCCGTACCGACGCAAAAAAGCCCGTTTCACAGCGGTGAAACGGGCTTTTCGTTGTAGCGTCAGGCTGATATCCTAGCCGTTCATCGACACCAGGAACTCCTCGTTACTCTTGGTATTCTTGATGCGGTCCTTCAGGAACTCCATAGCTTCGATGGCCGTCATGTCGGCCATGAACTTGCGGAGCACCCAGATGCGGTTCAGTTCTTCCTTGCCCATGAGCAGATCTTCGCGGCGGGTGCCGGAAGCCGGAATGTCGATGGCCGGGAACACGCGCTTGTTGGCCAGCTTGCGGTCCAGCTGCAGTTCCATGTTGCCGGTACCCTTGAATTCCTCGAAGATAACTTCGTCCATCTTGGAGCCGGTTTCAATCAGGGCCGTGGCGATGATGGTCAAAGAGCCGCCATTTTCCACGTTGCGGGCCGCGCCGAAGAAGCGCTTGGGCTTGTGCAGGGCATTGGCATCTACCCCACCCGACAGGATTTTGCCGGAAGCCGGCTGCACCGTGTTGTAGGCCCGGGCCAGGCGGGTGATGGAGTCAAGCAGAATCACCACGTCGTGGCCGCACTCCACGAGGCGCTTGGCCTTGTCGAGGGCAATGCTGGCAATCTTGACGTGGCGGTCGGCGGTTTCGTCGAAGGTGGAGCTGAGCACTTCGGCTTTCACCGAGCGGGCCATGTCCGTCACCTCCTCGGGGCGCTCATCAATCAGCAGAATGATGAGGTACACTTCGGGGTGATTTTCGCTGATGGAGTTGGCAATTTCCTGCAGCAGCACCGTCTTGCCGGTTTTGGGCTGGGCCACAATCAGCCCGCGCTGGCCTTTGCCGATGGGGGCAAACAGGTCCATGATGCGGGTGCTGAGCTGGGTCGACTTGGTAGTCAGCTTCAGGCGCTCCTCGGCAAACAGCGGGGTCAGGTTGCTGAACGGAATCCGGTCCCGGGCTTCTTCCACCGTGCGGCCGTTGATGCCCTCCACGTGTACCAGGGCGAAGTATTTCTCGCCCTCGCGGGGTGGGCGGATGGTGCATTTCACCGTGTCGCCGGCTTTGAGGGTAAACTGCTTCACCTGCGCCGGCGACACGTAAATATCGTCGGGGGAGGCCAGGTAGTTGTAGAACGGGCTGCGCAGGAATCCGTAGCCGCCGTCGGGCATCATCTCCAGGGTACCTTCTCCCGGAATAGTAATATCAAACTCCTGCCGGGCCGGACGCTGCGGCTGACTTTGCGGGTTCTGCTCGCCCCGCTCCGCCCGCTCACCCTGCCGGGCCTGGCGCTGCTGGTCGCGGGCGGCAAACCGCTCGTCGCGGCGGCTTTGCTCGCGCTGCTCCCGGTCGGGGCGGCCTTCGCGGCCTCCCTCCCGCGGTTCGCGCGCAGCATCCGTGCGCAGGGGCCGGTCTTCGCGGCGCGGCTGGTCGCGGCCTTCACGGGGGGCATCGTTGCGGAACTCGCCGCGGGGAGCATCAGTCCGGGGCTGGCCCTCGCGGGATTCGCGGCTTTCGCGCGGCTCCCGGCTGCCCTCGCGCTGGTCCCGGCCGGTACCGTTTTCCGGGCGCGGCTCCCGGTACACAAACGGGGCCATGGTAGGCGCGGCGGCCGGCGTCTCGGTAGCCGGCTCCGCGGTGGGTTCGGCGGCGGGGGCTACGGCCGGGGCTTCGGGCAGCACCACCGCCGGAGCATCCGCGGCTTCATCGGCCGGCGCGGGCGCGTCGGCGCGGCGCTGGTCAGTGCGGGTGCGGCGCTCGGGGCGCTGGTACACTTTTACGGGCCGGGCCGGGCTGTCGGGAGCCTCTTCGGCCACCAGCGGCGCGGGGGCCTCGGCGGTCAGCACCTCGGCGGTTAGCACCTCGGCTATCGGCGCGGCCACGGCAGCGGGCTTCAGCGGCTGCACTGCCACCGGCGCGGGCGGTGTGGTGCGGGCTGCCCGGGGGGCCGCCGGCTCGCGGCGGGCGGCGCGGGCAGCCGGAGCCGCCACGGCCGCGGCGGGTGCCACGTCGGAAAAAGCCAGCGGGGTGGCCGCCGGCAGGTCGTCGGCTGGCTTCACTTTACTGGGGATTTTGTCGGCTGGGGTGATGGCCTGCTGATCAAGGATCTTGTAAATCAGATCCTGCTTGCTGAGTTTTTTGAAGTTGCCAACGTTCAGCTTCTCCGCAATTTCCTTCAGCTCGGAAAGCAAACGGTCCTTCAACTCTTCAATATTGTACATACACTAAAACGGGGGGGGGGGGAGAAAAACGAGCGGGTACGAGGCCGACACGGAGCAACACAGGCCAATCCGGACAAACGGGGGGCAGCCGCGGGGCGGCGCGTAGCACTTGGGAATTCGGAACGAGAAACGGGGGTAGTTTGGGGCGGTGCTGGAGATAATTCGGACCGTAGGCGAGCAGAGACTAACTCGGGGCCCGGCATCAGCGGCCGGTTTACTTACGCAATGTTAGCGTAATACGCCGGAACTGCCAAACAGGATGCCGATTTTTTAAGCGGCTGACCGGCAGCCGCTCCGGCCGGCGGCCCGCCAGGCCCCAACACTTTGACTGCTAATCAGCAAGCTGGCTTCTGCCCTACCCTTCGGTACGCTGCCAAACGGCAACCCGGGCCACATGGTTCGCCACTTCAGGGCGGGAAGGCCTTTTTTGCCGGGGACGGGGGCTGATTTACCCGGCCCAGGGCCGGAGTCCAGGTTTTCTCCGGGACGCTTCCCAAAAAAACCTACTTTTGCCCTTGTTCAAATTCGCGTTTTCTGCCTTATGCTGCAAGTTTCCATTCTCAAAGAAAACCCCGCGCTGGTCTTGGCCGGGCTAGCTAAAAAGCACTATAAAACCGCCGAAGCCGACGTGGCGGCCATCCTCGGCCTCGACCAGCGCCGCAAGGAGCTGCAAACCACCCGCGACTCGGCTCAGGCCGAGGCCAACGAGCTGGCCCGGCAGATTGGCGGCCTGATGAAAAGCGGCGACAAGGCCGGCGCCGAAACCCTGAAAGCCCGCACCGCCGAGCTTAAGCAGCTCACCAAGGCGGCCGACGACGAGCTCAGCCAGGTGGAAGAGGGCCTGCAGCAGCTGCTCTACAAGCTCCCGAACCTGCCCCACAGCAGCGTGCCCGAGGGCCGCGCGGCGCAGGACAACGAGGTGGTGCGCGAAGGCGGTACCAAGCCCGAGCTGCCCGCCGACGCGCTGCCGCACTGGGAGCTGATCAAAAAGTACGACATCATCGACTTTGAGCTGGGCAACAAGATTACCGGCGCGGGCTTTCCGGTGTACAAGAAGCAGGGCGCCCGGCTGCAGCGGGCGTTGATCAACTTTTTCCTGGATGAGGCCCGCGATGCCGGCTACGACGAGGTGCAGCCCCCGATTCTGGTGAATGAGGCCAGCGGCTACGGCACCGGCCAGCTACCCGACAAGGAAGGCCAGATGTACCACGACGCGAAGGACAACCTGTACCTGATTCCGACTTCGGAGGTGCCCATCACCAACCTGTACCGCGACGAAATCATTGCCGCCGACCAGCTGCCGATCCGCAACACCGGCTATACGCCCTGCTTCCGCCGCGAGGCCGGCTCCTGGGGCGCCGACGTGCGCGGCCTCAACCGCCTGCACCAGTTCGACAAGGTGGAAATCGTGCAGATAACCCAGCCCGAAAACAGCTATGCGGCGCTGGAAGGCATGGTGGCCCACATCGAAGGGCTGCTGCAGAAGCTGGAGCTGCCCTACCGCGTGCTGCGCCTCTGCGGCGGCGACATGGGCTTCACCTCGGCCCTCACCTTCGACCTGGAAGTGTGGAGCGCCGCCCAGGGCCGGTGGCTGGAGGTTAGCTCGGCTTCCAATTTTGAGACCTATCAGGCCAACCGCCTCAAGCTGCGCTACCGCGGCGAGGGTGGCAAAACCCAGCTCCTGCACACGCTCAACGGCTCGGCCCTGGCCCTGCCCCGCATCGTGGCCGCGCTGCTGGAAAACAACCAGACGCCCGACGGCATCCGGCTGCCCAAGGTGCTGCACTCGTACTGCGGGTTTGAGAAGATCGGGTAAAGCCAACTACGGCGAATCAGTCAGAAAGGGCCGGCATAGCGCACTATGCCGGCCCTTTCTGTTTAATCCAGTCTATGAAAATCTCCTCTCAGTTAGTCGGTCTTCTAACCCTTCTCACTTCTTGTGCTGGCTTGAGCGAAAAAGAAATAAGCAGCCCTTACTATGTAGCTCAGGATCCGGCAGCATCTTATAAAACGCTCTATTATCACTGCCCGAAGGGTTTGGGATGCGAAAGAATCCGAAACGTGCAACGAGTTGGCGACACTGCCGATTACATTTTCATCGAGTCAATCAGCGGCTTTTATTATATCATCCGAGCCCAAGACCAACCGTCAGATAGTGGTAATCCGGCCGTGCAAAAAGCTATACATGGGCCATTGACCCAATCCAACCTTAGAGCAGTCATGGCTAGCTTGGATGTCGCCGATTTCACTTTTCAATACTCCGCCATCTGACTATCCACGCAGCACCAGGCCCATTGCTCGCCGGGTTCGGCAGAAATAACTACCGGGTGCGTTGTGGCTTGGAAATGCCGGGTGGCGTGCTTATTTCTGGAGGAGTCGCAGCAGCCGACGTAGCTGCAGGCCTGGCACACGCGCAGGTGCTGGCAGAGCGCCATGGCGTCAGGCCGGGGGCATGTTCAGCTTCTGCATCAGCTCGTCGTTGAGCGGCTCCGAATACGGCCCGTAGGCGCTGATCAGCAGGCCCTTCACGCCCTGATCCGACTCAATGGCGTACACCACGCTTTCGTCGCCGGGGTCGGTGTTGCCTTCGAAGCGGTAAAACTCGCGCACGTGGAAGTGCTGCGGGTGCAGCTGCATGTCGCGGCCGGCGCAGTGCAGGTGGCCATCCACGATGTTGAAATCGTCGGTGTAGCCGCGCTTCTGCAGGTCGCGGGTGGCCTGCGAGAGGGTATCGTAGAAAGGATGACTCATGGCCAGAAAGTTAGAATACCGCTAAAAGGTAGCGCTTTTTACGGCCATTCGCCAGCCGCCCGGCCCGGCTCCGGCGGCGGCTAGCGGCCGTCGTGCGCGGGCGGCAGCTCGAGGTCGAAGCGCAGGTCGCGCATGCAGCGGAAGTGGCCCTGCGGACACTGCTCGTAGCCGATCTTGGAGCAGGGCCGGCACGCGAGGCCCCGCACTTCCAGCACCCGAAACTCGCTGCGGTAGGGGTACATGCCAAACTCCGGCACGGTGTTGCCCCACACGCTGAAAATCTCCTTGCCAAACGCGGCGGCAATGTGCATCAGCCCGGTGTCGTGGCTGACCACCAGACGGGCCTGCCGCACCAGCGAAGCCGACTGGTTCAGGGTAAACTTGCCGCAGGCGTTGTAGATGCTGGTTTGGGGCGCCGGCGGACTGGACTGCGGAAAATAATAGGGACTGTCGGGCAGGCGGGGCACGGGCGGGGCCGTCGGGGCCGCGCCCTGGTCGAACGCCAGCTCGATGGTGTGGCCCGCGCTTTCGTCTTCGGGGCCGCCGAGCAGCACCACGGGCTGCCGCAGCTCCCCGCACAGCTCGATGAGGCGCTCCAGGGGCAGGCGCTTGGTGGCGTGCTGCGCCCCGATGGCAAAGGCCACGTAGCCGCGCTGAAAAGCGGGCGGCAGCGTGGCGGCCACGTCTACCTCGTCCTGGGCGGGAATAAAGTAATCCAGCCCCCGGCCGTCGTTTTTCACCCCCAGCGGGGCCGCGGCGGCCAGGTAGCGGTCCACGATATGCACGCGGGGCAGGCGGTCAATCCTGAGGTTGACCAGCAGCCATTTCTGCAGGTTCAGCTTGTCGAAGCTGCTCGACTTTACCCCCAGCTGCAGCTTGATCAGCCGGGTGCGCAGGTTGTGGTGCAGGTCGATGATGTAGTCGAAACGCTCGGCGCGCAGCTCGGCCACCAGCTCCGCCAGCGGGCCGCTCAGGCAGTGCACCTGGTCGACGTGCGGGTTGCTGGCCACAATGCCGCGGTAGGCGGGCTTGGTAGCAAAATGCACCAGCGCGCCGGGCACCTGCTGCTTCAGCGCCCGCACCACCGGCGTGGTCAGCACAATGTCGCCGATGGAGGAAAAGCGCAGAACGAGAATTTTCATAAGTACCAGCAAGCCATAAGCGGCCGACGGCCAGCTCCCACCGCGGAAGCAGGCGGCCGCGCCATTTTACCCGAACAGGGAGTCTTTAAACTCCAGAGGCGGCTTGATTGCCGCTTTGCGCCGGTCGAAGTAGGCCGCCATTTCCCCGGCGCTCAGCGCGTTGAAGGTCATGTCCTTGGTCAGCCCCCCTTTGCGGCCCATCATCACGCCGTAGCGCATGTCGGCGTAGCCGTCGGTGTGGTGGGCGTCGGGGTTGATGCTGAGCTGCACGCCCTGGTCGAGGGCGTAGCGCACCCAGCGCCAGTCCAGGTCGAGGCGCCAGGGGTTGGAGTTGATTTCGATGATAACGTTGTGCTGGGCGCAGGCGTCGATGATGGCCTTGTGGTTGATCGGGTAGCCTTCGCGGCGCAGCAGCAGGCGGCCGGTGGGGTGGCCGAGCATGGTAGTGTAGGGGTTGGCAATGGCCCGCAGCAGCCGCTCGGTGGCTTTGCGCTCATCCATGCGCAGATTGCTGTGTACCGAGGCCACGATGAAGTCGAAGCTTTCGAGCACGGCGGGCGCATAGTCGAGGCCGCCGTCGGAGAGAATGTCGCTTTCGATGCCCTTGAAGATGCGGAAGGGCGCCAGCTCCTGGTTGAGCTGGTCGATTTCGCGCTGCTGCTGCCGGACCCGCTCGAGGGGCAGGCCGTTGGCGTAGTGCGCGGCCTGCGAATGGTCGCAGATGCCGAGGTACTCGTAGCCCTGGTCGCGCAGGAACTCGGCCATCTGCCGCAGCGTGTGGTTGCCGTCGGAGTAGGTGCTGTGGTTGTGCAGGGAGCCGCGCAGGTCGGTGTCCTCAATAAGCCGGGGCAGCTTCTGCTCCTTCGCCAGCGCTAGCTCGCCCAGGCCCTCGCGCAGCTCGGGCTCCACGTACTGCAGGCCCGCTTTCCGGTAGATGGCGTCTTCCTGGTAAAATCGCTCCCGCTGCACCAGCTGCCGCAAAGAGCCCACGGCCCCGCCCAGCGGCTCGCTCAGGTGGGTTTCGGTGGCCGTGAGCAAAAACAGCTGATTAACGAAATCCTCCTGGCTCACCAGATTCACTTCCACCTTCACGCCCGAGGCCGTTGCGGTGCCGCGCCAGGCCAGCGGGCCGGAGCGGGCCGGGTCGGCGGTGAGGTCTTCCATGGTGTTGAGCCGCTCGTGGGCCTGCCAGGGCCGGGCGGTAGCGGCTACCAGCCGCACGGTTTCCACGGTTTCGAGGCGGCGGCGCACCTCGCCGGCCACGGCCACCTGCTCGGTTTGCAGCGCCTCCCGCAGGGGCCCGGCCAGGTCGTTGGCCAGGGTTTCGGCCTGGGGGTAGAGCAGCTTGCCCCGGCTTTCCTGGTTGAATTCCAGGGCCGCCAGAATCATGTCCTGGGTCTTTTTGCCGAAGCCCTTGAGCTTGCTCACCTCGTCGTTTTCGGCCGCCTCCCGCAGCTGCCCGATGCTTTCCAGTCCCAGCTCCCGCCACAAGGAGCGGATTTTCTTGGGGCCGATGCCTTTGATGCCGAGCATTTCGACCACGCCGGCCGGGGTGGTATCGAGCAGCTGCTGCAATTCGGCGAAGGTGCCGGTATCGAGCAGCTCGGCCACTTTGGCGGCGGCCGTTTTGCTCAGGCCGGTGCGGTCGGGCAGGCCGGTGCGGTCCATGTCGGCCACGGGTCTTTCGAGGCGTTCCAGCACGGCGGCGGTGCCTTCGTAGGCCCGGATCTTGAACGGGTTTTCGTCGTGCAGCTCCATGAGCGACGCGGTGAGGCGGAAGGCACGAATAAGGGCGCGGTTGTCCATTGATTTTTGGCTACTGGCTTTTGGCTCCTGCTCTATGGACGGCGGCCATAAACCAATAACCATTACCTAAAAACCCAAAAGGGGGCGGGCGGCAAAGGTACGGGCCAATGTCGTACATTCGCTGCTACGGTCCACGGATGGACCAGGTCCTGGTTTTGCCCCACTTTCTGCGTTCTGCCTTATGCGTTTGTTTCTGCTGTTGGCTTGCCTGAGCCCGTTTCTGCTGGCCGGTACCTGCACCCCCGACCCGCGCTCCTCAGCCGCTGCGGCTGCCACCTCCCCCCAGATGAAACAGCTTGAACGCACCTGGCTGCACTCCCAGGAAGAAGACCAGGGCGACGTGCGCGTGTACCGCCCCAACACCTACGCCTTCCCGCCGGCCCGGGGCCGCACGGGCTTCCAGTTCGACCACAACGGCTTGTTTACCCAGTTCGACATTGCCCCCACCGATGGCCTGGAAGGCCGCAAGGGGCAGTGGAAAGCCGACGGCAGCACCAGAGTCAGCATCACCCTCGACGACAAGCGCGACCCGGATTATCAGCTCGAAATCGTGTCCCTCGACAAGGACGTGCTCAAGGTGCGGCGCGTGGAGTAAAAGCCGCGCGGGAGCCCCGCGTGCAACCTTCGGCCGGCCGCTATACTCGCTATTTTATATTCTCCCTCCCTGTTCGTTTACGCTATGCGCCTTTTCCTTGCCGGGCTGACCGCCCTGGCCCTGCTGACTACCGGCTGCCAGAAAGAAGCCACCCTGCCGGCTCCAACCACGGTTCAGTCCCGGATTCTGGGCCGCCTGTGGCTGGAATCCTACGAGGAAGAGCAGCCGGGCACCAACACGAAAGTGTTTCGCACCCAGACCTACGCCTTCGCCGTGTCCCGCCCCCGGTTCGGGTTTCAGTTCGATGCCGGCAACGTGTTTACCGGCTACCAGGCCAGCCCCACCGATGGCCAGACCACCGTGCCGGGCCGCTGGCTCACCACGGGCCCCGACCTGTTTCGCATCACGCCCAACCACGAGCCAAGCACTTATACGCTGCACCTGATTTCGGTGCAGGACGACGTGCTGCGCGTGCAGATCCTGCCGTAGCGGCCGCGTTTTCCTGCGTAGCTTGCGCCCATGAATTACTGGCTCGTAAAATCGGAGCCCGGGGCGTATTCCTGGGCTGATTTCACCCGTGACGGCGGCACCGACTGGACCGGCGTGCGCAACTTTCAGGCCCGCAACTACCTGCAGCAGATGCACCCCGGCGACCTGGTGCTGTTTTACCACAGTGTAACCGACAAAACCGTGGTCGGCATTGCCCGGGTAGCCGCCGCCGCGGCTGCCGATGCCACCGCCGAAACCGGCAGCGGCTGGGTGGCCGTGGCCCTACGCCCGCAGCAGCCGCTGCCCCGGCCCGTCAGCCTGGCTCAGATCAAGCAGGATGCCCGCCTGACCCAGATTGGCCTGCTGCGCCAGTCGCGGCTGTCGGTGATGCCGCTGCGGCCCGAGGAGTTTGATACTATTCTGGAGCTGGGCAGCTAGCCGGCTCCCGGCCCGCGGCCGCTGTTTGTAGCTGGGTCGCGCTGACTTTGCCGCGGCTTCGTCGTATCTTACTAGGCGCCATCCGGTATATGGCTTCTCCTGCTATGAAACACGCCTTACTCGCTCTCCTGCTGCTGTGGCTGGTGGGGCCGGGCCCCAGCCTGGCCCAGCGCCGGGCACGCCTGCTTCAGCCGCCGGCCAATGCGCCGGCGCAGCCCCTGCGCCTGGAGCTTGCCCTGGAACAGTTTACCAGTGAAGTTCACGTGCAGGTTCTGCCCGAAGACAGCAGCGCCGTGCTGCTGGTAGAAAAGGAAAACACAGGGGCACGGCGCAGCCAGGTGTCGTTTCAGAAGCTGGACCGGAAGCTGCAGCTCAGCTGGATAAAGCAGCTGGACGTACCCGAAGGCTATGACTTTGCCGCCATCTGTGCCGAAGAGCCCATGGTGTATGCCCTGTTTCAGGACAACCTGCGCGAGCAGCGCCTCTGGACGGCGGCCCTGAACAGCCGGACCGGCGAAATCCTCACTACTTCCTTCGACACCAAAAGCAGCCGCGACATCTACGAGCTCAAGGCTCTGGCCGGCAACCTGTTCGTTACGGTGCAGGTCGAGCAGCACGTGACGGTGCTGCTGCTGAACCTGCGCACGGGCCAGCAGCAGTTTCTGCCCTCCGTGTACGAGGAAATTCCGGCTCAGCTTACCTTCCTGGCCGACTCCGTCAGCCAGCGGGCCAAGTTTGTGGTGAGCCAGACCAACGGGGTCAAGTCGCGCCTGCAGGTCAAGCAGCTCTCCCCCCAGGGCCAGCTGCTGCGCACCGAGTACGTGCAGGCGGCCAGCGACCGGGGCCTGCTCACGGCCCAGATGAGCCCCGGCGACACAACCGAGCGGCTGCTCACCGGCACTTACACTCTGCGCGACCCACGCTATTCCCAGGGCCTGTTTGCCACCGACCTGGCCGCGGGCGTCACCCCAACCGGCTCGCGCGAGTCGCTGCGCTTCTACGACTTTTTCAACTTCAAGCACTTCTTCGACTTCATGCACCCGGCCCGCGAGGCCCGGTTCCGGCAACGGGGCACCCGGCGGCGGGCGGCGGGCCAGTTCCGCCTCCACTACCGCCTGCTGATGCACGACCTGGTACCGTTTCAGAACGGCTACGTGCTGGTGGCCGAAGTGTATTACCCGCACTACCGGTTCAATGGCTACGGCTACGGCTACACCCGGTTTATGAACTCCACCCGGGGCTTCGATGGCTACACCACCACCCAGGCCATCGTGTGCGGCTTCGACCGGCACGGCGCCTTGCTCTGGGACAATACCTTCGTGCTGAAAGACATGCAGCAGAGTGAGCTGCTGCCCACCGTGCGCCTGTGCCCGCTGCCCGATGGGCAGCGCCTGGCCCTGGCCTACCTCGATGACGACGACATTCACTACAAGGTTGTTGACCGCACCGTGACTTCCCCCAACGACCTGAGCGTGCCGCTCAAAACGTCGCTGACCATGCCCGCCGAGCGGCCGACCTCGACCAGCAACGCGGGCATGGTGGCGTGGTACGGCAACCGCCTGCTGGCCTACGGCTACCAGCACGTGCGCGTGGAGCAGGGCACCGACCGGGAAGTATTTTTTCTGAATGCCATAGCCTTTGAATGAGCCGAACGGCGGGGCCGGATCTGCGTAAAGGAGAAATCTTCGCACTTTCCCCTTCTCTGCACGCCATGAAAATCCGCTTTTTAACCCTGCTGCTCGTAACCGCCCTGCTGGCCGCCAGCAGCTGCCGCAGCACCGGCCCGGGCCAGCCCGCCAAAACGGTCGACCAGTTTTTTCGCAAATACGAAGGCCGCTCCGGCTTCAACGTCACCGACTGGTCGGCGGGGCTCACGGCCCGGCTGCTGCTGCTGAAAGTCGGCAGCCTGGGCGGCGACAACTCCGTTACCCAGGCCCTGTCGGCCGTGCGCAGCGTGAAGGTGCTCACCTTTGCGCCCACCACGGGCAGCTCCCGCGCGCTGGTGGCCGAGGGCCTCAACAAGGAAGTCGACGGCCTGCTGGCCAGTGAGCGGTACACGCCCGTGCCAGTCACCGAAACGGGGACGGCCGTGCTGCGCTACTCGGCCCGCCAGCAGGGCGACCAGGTGCAGGAAGTAGTGGCCACCGGCAACGTGGAGGGCGCGCCCGAATCGTTTATGCTGGTAGCCATTTCCGGCAACTTCACCCAGGAGCAGCTGCAGCAGCTGATTAAGTTTCTGCCTAAGGTAAAAAACGAAATCGGCCGGTAAAGCTGGTGTGAGGCCCAACAAAAAAGAGGTTCTGCCCCGGGCAGAACCTCTTTTTTGTTGGCTGCTTCCCGGTAGCCTAGCGTCGGGCTTCGCGCATCAGCCGCTCGATGTCGTCGGCTTCGAGCGGAATGTTCTTCATCAGATCCTCGGGCTGGGAGCGGGTGATGAGCACGTCGTTTTCGAGGCGGATGCCCAGTCCTTCGGCCGGGATGTAGATGCCCGGCTCGCAGGTATACACCATGCCCGGCTCGAAGGTGCGGTACTTGGCGCCCACGTCGTGCACGTCGAGGCCGAGGTAGTGGCTGGTGCCGTGCATGAAGTACTTTTTGTAGAGCGGGGCGGCGGGGTCCTGGTGCTGTACGTCGCTGGCGTTGAGCAGGTCGAGCCCGATCAGCTCCTGCTCCATGGTGCGGCCTACTTCGGCGTGGTATTCTTCGATGTTGTTGCCGGCCACGAGGCGGGAGGTGGCAAACTTCATCACCCGCAGCACGGCTTTGTACACGGCGCGCTGCCGCTTGGTAAACGTGCCGTTCACGGGAATGGAGCGCGACAGGTCGGCGGCGTAGTTGGCATATTCGGCGCCGAAGTCCAGCAGCATCACGTCGCCGTCCTGGCACTGCATGTCGTTGCTCACGTAGTGCAGGATGCAGGCATTGGCGCCCGAGGCAATGATGCTGCCGTAGGCCGGCCCGCGGCTGCGGCTGCGCAGAAACTCGTGGTAGAGCTCGGCTTCAATCTCGTATTCCCACACGCCGGGCTGCACAAAGCCCAGCAGGCGGCGGAAGGCCTTTTCGGTGATGTTGGCCGCTTCCTGCATCAGCCGGATTTCCTCCGAGCTCTTGATGGCCCGCAGCTGGTGCATCAGGGGCGCCACGCGCCGGTACTGGTGCAGCGGATACCGGGCCCGCAGCTCCTTGCCCAGGCGAGCGTCGCGGGTTTCTACCTCCACCACCGCCCGGATGTGCTCGTTGGCGTTGAGGTACACGTTTTCGGCCTCGTTCATGAGCGCGGGCAGCACCTGCTGAAAGGAGTCGAGCCACAGGATGGTGGCAATGCCGGTTTGGGCCCGGGCCTGGTCCTTGGTCAGCTTGTAGCCTTCCCAGACCAGGATATGGTCGCTGGTTTCCTTCAGAAACAGGATTTCGCGGTGCTGGGGCAGCTTGGCATCGGGAAAAACCACCAGGATGCTTTCCTCCTGATCCACGCCCGACAGGTAGAACAGGTCGTTGTTCTGGCGGAAGGCCATGTGGCCGTCGGCATTGGTCGGCATCACGTCGTTGGAGTGGAAGATAGCCAGCGAGGCGGGCGGCAGCTGCTGGACGAAGTTGCGGCGGTTCTGAACGAACAGATCGGGCGAGATGGGACCGTAGCGCATAGAAGGGGCTTGGAGGTGAAAGACAAGGGACGCGGCGGGCGCGGGGGGAGCTGCAAGTTAAAAGAAAGCCCGGCAGCACGCCCGGGGCCTTTGCCGGCCGATAAACCGCGCTGCGCTACCATTAACCCACCGGCCTGCGTAGTTTTGGGGCCTTTGCTCCCGCCCATGCCCGCTGCCCCCTCCGCCTCCCGCGCCGTCCTGCTGATTCAGACCGCCTTTATCGGCGACGTGATTCTGGCGACGGCCCTGCTGGAGCGCCTGCACCACACCGAACCCGGCACGCCCGTCGACTTTCTGGTGCGCAAAGGCAATGAGGGGCTGCTCAAAAACCACCCCCACGTGCGGCAGGTGCTGATCTGGGACAAGAAAAAAGACAAGTACCCCGGCCTGTGGCAGCTGCTGCAGCACATCCGCGGCGCGGGCTACGACCGGGTCATCACCCTGCAGCGCTTCGCCTCCACCGGCTTCCTGACGGCTTTTTCCGGCGCCCGGGAGCGGGTGGGCTTCGACAAGAACCCGTTTTCCTTCCGCTTCACCCGCGTTGTGCCCCACGTTATCGGGGCCGGCGTGCACGAGGTGTCGCGCAACCTGCACCTGCTCGACCCGGCCGCCGAGCTGCCCCTCACCCCGCCCCGCCTCTACCCCACTCCCGCCGATGAGGCCGCGGCGGCCCAGGCCGCTGGCGCCGCTCACGGCGGGCCGTACGTCTGCATTGCGCCCACGTCGGTGTGGTTTACCAAGCAGTTTCCCCAGCAGCAGTGGGTGAAGCTGCTGCGCGCCCTGCCGCCCCACTACCCCGTGTTTCTCATCGGCGGGCCGCCCGACGTGGCGGGCTGCGCCCAGCTGCTCACCGACAGCGGCCGGGCGGGCGTGGTGAATCTGGCGGGTAAGCTGTCGTTGCTGGCTTCGGCGGCCCTGATGCGGGGCGCGGTGCTGAACTACGTCAACGACTCGGCGCCCATGCACCTGTGCTCGGCCCAGGGGGCGCCCACCTGCGCCGTGTACTGCTCCACGGTGCCGTATTTCGGGTTCGGGCCGCTCAGCCCGTTTTCGCGGGTGGTGGAGCTGGCCGCCGAGCTGGAGTGCCGGCCCTGCGGGCTGCACGGCTACCGCAAGTGCCCGCTCGGCCACTTTCACTGCGCCCACGGCATCGAAACGAGCCAGCTGCTGGCCGCGCTGGTTGAGGCGGAGGTAGCGGCTGGCTAAACTTGCCATGGCGAGCATTCTGCGCATCAAGCAGAGCCGAAGCAATCCGTCCGCTGAAATGTGAAAGGCCCGGCTAACCCCCAAAGCCTCAATACAAAGCCGATGGCGGGGCTTTATGGGGGACCGAGGCTTCACTCATTGCCCGGGACGGGTTGCTTCGTTGTGCCTCCGCGCAATGACAGCTACCTCGTCGTACCTTTGCAACTACCTACCGGCTGGCCGGTTATACCGGGCCGGGACTTTGGATTCCAAGACCCTACGTCCCCAAGACCCCAAGACCCCACTCAATGTCTGAATACGATTTTCACGAATATCCCAACGGCATCCGGCTGCTGCACAAACAGGTGCCCCACACCAAGATTGCGCACTGTGGCTTTCTGCTCGACATTGGCTCCCGCGACGAGCAGCCCCACCAGCAGGGACTGGCCCATTTCTGGGAGCACATGGCTTTTAAGGGCACCGAGAAGCGCCGCTCCTTCCACATCCTGAACCGGCTGGAAACGGTGGGCGGCGAGCTGAACGCCTACACCACCAAGGAAAAAATCTGCTTTTACGCCTCCCTGCTCAGCACCCACTTCGAGCGGGCCTTCGAGCTGCTCACCGACCTGACCTTTCACTCCGTATTTCCGGAGCGCGAAATCGAGAAGGAGCGCACCGTGATTCTGGAGGAGATGAGCATGTACCAGGATGCCCCCGAAGATGCCATCATCGACGAATTCGACACGGTCGTGTACGGGCAGCACTCTTTGGGCCACAACATTCTGGGCACCCGCCAGAGCGTGACCGACTTCCAGCAGGCCGACTTCCGGCAGTTTCTGGCCGAAAACGTGCGCACCGACCAGCTGGCGTTTTCCTCGGTGAGCAACCTGCCCTTCGCGGAGGTGAAGAAGCTGGCCGACAAGTACCTGGCCCCGCTGCCGGCCCGGCTGGGCCCGCGGCCCCGCACCCCGTTTGCCAACTACCAGCGCACCGAGCAGCTGGAGCGCCGGCCCATCACCCAGGCCCACTGCCTGATCGGGGGCCCGGCCTACGCCATCCGGGACGAGCGGCGGGTGCCGTTCTTTATGCTGAACAACATCCTCGGCGGCCCCGGCATGAACTCGCGCCTGAACCTGGGCGTGCGCGAAAAGCACGGCCTGGTGTACTCCATCGACTCGACCTACAGCCCCTACACCGACACGGGCCTGTTCGGCATTTACTTCGGCACCGAGAAAAACCAGGTGAAGCGTACCATCGGGCTGGTGCAGAAAGAGCTGAAGCTGCTGCGCGAAAAGCCGCTCGGCACCAGCCAGCTGCACACGGCCAAGGAGCAGCTGATGGGCCAGCTGGCCATGGCCGAGGAAAGCAACGGCGGCCTGATGCAGCTGCTGGGCAAAAGCACCCTGGACCTGGGCCGCGTGGAATCCATCAATGAAATCTTCGCCCAGATCCGGCAGATTACGGCCGCCCAGCTGGGCGACCTGGCCAACGAGGTGCTGCACGAGGACAACCTGAGCGTGCTGCAGTATCTGCCCGAGTAGCAGGATGGCGCAACGGATTTTTGGCCACGTAGGCGGCTACCGACCCGGCGACTTATTTGCCGGACGGCTGGACATGAGCCTTACGCGGATACACCCGCCGCCGCGCAGTGGCGTGAGCGGGGCCCAGGCCGAAGGCGTGGACTCCATTGTGCTGGCCGACCAGTACGAGGACGACGTCTTTACCGAAGCCGAAATCTGGTACACCGGCCACGGTGGGCGCGATGCTAAGTCCGGCCGGCAGGTAGCCGACCAAACCCTGACCAGCCGCAACCGAGCTTTCCTGAAAAGCCTGAACACAGGCTGGCCGGTGCGCGTCCTGCGCAAGGTTACCGACGAGGTACGCGGCGAAGTCTATCGGTACGAAGGGCTCTATACCGTGGTCGACTCCCGGTATGGCCCGGGCAAGTCCGGCTTCAAGGTGTGGTTGTTTCTGCTCAGGCCTTTTAGACGGCTGTCATCCTTCATCTGACGTACGCCTGCGAAGGACCTTCCTCTTTCTGTCTACCAACACTTTTCAGAACCCAAAGCCCTTTCCCGCGCCAGCGGAAAAGGGCTTTGCTCATTTCACAAAGCTTGCGCTTTACGCTGACGAAGGTCCTTCGCGCTGCTCAGGATGACAGACAGATTCGAGGCAGACTACGCCGGGCTGATGCCGTTCAGCGTTGCCGTACCCTGGGCGGAAAACCGGATGGCGGCGGCTTTCCGGTTTTCCGCCCAGGTGCCGGACCTGGGAAGTGCCGGGAATGAGCAGGATGTTGGGCGAGTGGGGCAGCAGCCAGCTCAGGGCAATCCGGCAGTGGTACGCGGCGGCTCCCAGGTCGCGCAGGCGGCTTTTTTGCGGTATTATTAGGCCCGCCTTTCTCCCTACCCGTGCCTTTCACCCCCGCCCACCCGGCCCTGATTCTGCCTTTGCTCCGTCCCTGCCGGCGGTGGCTGTCGGCCACGGGGCTGGTGCTGGGCGCCATGGCACCCGACTTCGAGTACTTCCTGCGCCTGCGCCCCGACGGCATCTACGGGCACACGCTGGCCGGTATTTTCTGGCTGGATTTGCCGCTGATTATCCTGTTTACCGCCTTATTCCATAGCCTGGTGAAGCAACCTTTGGCGGCCTGCCTGCCCGCCTTGCTGCGCCGCCGCCTCGGCCCCCTCACCCGGCCACCCTGGCCGCTCCGGCGGGCTGTATCCGCGCCGGTGCTGCTGGGTGGCCTCGTAGGCACGGTGTCGCACCTGTTCTGGGATGCCTTCACCCACGAGGATGGCTTCGTGGTGCTGCGCTGGCCGGCCCTGCAAGTGCCGCTGCACCTGCTCCACGGCAGCTTCCCGATCTACACCTGGCTGCAGCTGGGCAGCACCCTGCTGGGCCTGCTGGTCATCCTGGGCTACCTGCTGCAGCTGCCCACCTTCCCCGAGCGGGCCGGCGTGCCCCCGAGCGTCCGGCTGAAGTTCTGGCTGGTGACGGCCGCGGGCCCGGCGCTGCTGTGGGGACCGTTTGCCAAGATTTCGGCGCACATCTGGCCCTTCAGTGTCAGCTCCCTGGTCGTGACGGGCATGAGTGCGGCGCTGGTAGGACTGCTGACCGCGGCCGCGCTTTTCCGGCAGCGGTGGGCCGGCGCGGCCGGGTAGCGCCCGGCGCGGTACCTTTGTCCCGTCCTGCCTCTTCTGCCCGTGCCACTCAACGACGACGAACTTCAAACCTACGCCGAGGCCCACACCAGCCCCGAAACCGACCTGCTGCGCCGCCTCAACCGCGAAACTCACGTGCAGGTGCTGGCGCCCCGCATGCTCTCGGGCCAGCTGCAGGGTCGCCTGCTGAGCATGATCAGCCACATGGTGCGCCCCGCCCGCGTGCTGGAGCTGGGCACCTTCACCGGCTACTCGGCCCTGTGCCTGGCCGAGGGCCTGCAGCCCGGCGGCGAGCTGCACACGGTAGAGCAAAACCCCGAGCAGGAAGACCGGATCCGGCGCTACGTGGCCGCGGCGGGCCTCACCGCCCGGGTACACCTGCACATCGGCGACGCGGCGGCCGTGGTGACGGCGCTGCCCGGCCCCGCCTGGGACCTGGTGTTTATCGATGCCGACAAAATCAACAACGCGGTGTACTATGAGCTGGTGCTGCCCCGGGTGCGGCCCGGCGGCTTTATCCTGATCGACAACGTGCTGTGGAGCGGCAAGGTCCTGCCCTCCTGCCTGCTTAAGCCCTCCGATAAGGATGCCCACGCGGTGCGGGCCTTCAACGACCTGGTGCAGCAGGATTCCCGGGTGGAGAATGTGTTTCTGCCCCTGCGCGACGGGCTGCTGCTGGTGCGCAAGCGCTAACGCCGGCAGCCACTCCCCGGATTCCTTTGTCAGCGCTTGAACATTCCCGTTGGCCCCGCGTCTAACCGCGTTATGTATCCTTCAAAGTTGGTTGTTATGAGGAAAGCACTGTGGCTGCTATTCTGCGTGTGTTCGTTTTCCGGGGCCCTGGCTCAGAATTTATCGGTGCGGGGCCGGATTGTGGATGGCAAGGACCAGGCTCCGCTCATTGGCTCCAACGTGCTGCTCATTCAGCTGCCCGACTCGGTGCGCCAGGGTACGGCGGCCGACGGGCAGGGTGCCTTTGCCTTTGAGGGCCTGACGACGGGCCGCTACGTGCTGTCCGTTTCGTTTCTGGGCTACACCACCCTGCGGCGGACGCTGGAGCTGAACAGCCAGTCGCTGAGCCTGGGCGCCGTGGCGCTGCAGAGCGGCGGGGCCGTGGCCCTGAAGGGCGTGGAGGTAGTAGGGCAGGCCGCCGCCTCGGTGCAGAAGGGCGACACCACCCAGTTCGACTCGCGCGCCTTCAAAACCAACCCCGACGCCAGCGCCCAGGACCTGATTACCAAGCTGCCCGGCGTGGTCGTGACCGACGGCAAGGTGCAGGCCCAGGGCGAGCAGGTGCAGCGCATTCTGGTGGATGGCAAGGAGTTTTTCGGCTCCGACCCGGATGCCGTGCTCAAAAACCTGCCCGCCGAAGCCATCGACAAAATCCAGGTGTTTGACCGCCGCAGCGACCAGTCGCAGTTCACCGGCTTCAACGACGGCAACACCGAGAAAACCATCAACATCACCACCAAGCCCGCCTTCCGCAACGGGCAGTTTGGGCGGCTGCTGGCCGGCTACGGCCCCGACCACCTCAACAGCCTGAGCAGCGGCAAGTACCGCCTGAGCGGCAACCTGAACTCCTTCAAGGGCACCCAGCGCCTGTCCGTGGTGGCGCAGTCCAACAACGTGAACGAGCAGAACTTCGGCACCGAGGACCTGCTGGGCGTCATCGGCACCTCGGCCCAGGGCGGCGGCGGGGCCCGCGGGGGCGGGCGGCCGGGCGGCGGACGGCCGGGCGGGCAGCAGGGCGGCGGCCAGCAGGGCGGCGCGGCCGGCAACTTCCTGGTCAACCAGACCGGCGGCATTTCCACCACCCACGCCGTGGGCCTGAACTACTCCGATACCTGGCGCAAGAAAACCGACGTGCAGGCCAGCTACTTCTTCAACCTGAGCGACAACACCACCCAGACCAGCACCAACCGGCTCTATAACGTGCTGGAGCAGGGCCGCAAGCTCGGCTACGACGAAAACTCCGACGCCACGGGCCGCAACATCAACCACCGCTTCAACCTGCGCCTGGAGCACAAGTTCGACACGGTCAACTCGGTGCTCTGGCAGCCGCGCTTCACCCTGCAGCGCAACACGAGCAACAGCAGCCTCGACGGCCGCACCTTCCTGGCCGGCTCCTCCGACGAGCCCCAGACCATCCAGAGCCTGAACAACAGCCGCTATACCTCGGCCCAGGACGGCATCACGCTCACCAACCAGGTGCTGTACCGCCACCGGTTTGCCCGGCGGGGCCGCACCTTCTCGCTGGGCGTCAATACCACCTACAACCGCCGCAACGCCGACAACTACCTCACCTCCCGGAACTACGACTTCGTGCGCGCCGACACCAGCGCCACCGACCAGTACTCCCGCCTCGACCAGCTGGGCTGGAACTGGAACGGGAGTGCCAACTACACCGAGCCGCTCAGCCTCAAGGCCCAGCTGCAGGCCAACTACACGGTGTCCTACGCCCCCAACGACTCCGACAAGCGCACCTTCGACCAGCTCGACGGGCGGCGCACGCCCAACGACGCGCTCAGCAACGTGTTTCGCAGCAACTACCTCACGAACTCGGCGGGCCTGACCTACCGCTACCAGTTCGAGAAGGTGGAGTGGGCCGTGGGTGCCGCCGTGCAGCAGGCCCAGCTGCACAACGAGCAGACCTTCCCCCGCGACCTGACCACCCGGCGCACTTTCTACAACGTGCTGCCCAACGCCCAGCTGCAGTATAAGTTTTCGCGCCAGCAGAACCTGCGCCTCAACTACAACATGCGCACCCAGAACCCCAGCATCAGCCAGCTGCAGGAAGTGGTCAACAACTCCAACCAGCTCCAGATCCGCACCGGCAACCCCAACCTGGTGCAGGAATTCTCCCACAACCTGTTTCTGCGCTACTCTGCCGCCCAGCCCGAAACGTCGCGCTCCTTCTTTGCCCTGATCGGCGGCTCCTATACCGACAACTACATCGGCAACAGCACCACCGTGCTGCAGCGGGCCCAGGACTTTGGCGGCGTGACCGTGCCCGCCGGCGGCCAGATTACCCGGCCCGTAAACCTGAATAAGCAGTACTCGCTGCGCTCCTTTGCCAACTATACCCTGCCGCTGAAGGTCATCAAGTCGAACCTGAACCTGAACGCCAACGCCACCTTCTCCCAGACGCCGGGCATCGTGAACCAGGGGCTCAACTACAACCGCGCCCCCAGCCTCGGGCTGGGCGCGGTGCTGAGCTCCAACATCAGCCCCGAGCTGGACTTCACGCTCTCGTCGAACTCCAGCCAGACCTACGCCCGCAACACGCTGCTGAGCCAGAACAACAGCAACTACTTCCGCCAGACCAGCACGCTACGGCTGAACTGGATTCTGGTGCGGGGCATCACCCTGCAGTCCGACGTGAACCACGTGGCCTACCGGGGCCTGACGGCGGGCTTCAACCAGAGCTACGTGCTCTGGAATGCCAGCCTGGGCAAAAAGCTCTTTGCCAAGCAGCAGGGGGAGCTCAAGCTCTACGCCTTCGACCTGCTGGGCCAGAACAACAGCATCAGCCGCAGCATCACCGACGCCTACACCGAGGACGTGCGCACCAACATCCTGCAGCGCTACCTGATGCTCATGTTTACCTACAACCTGCGCAGCTTCAGCGGCGCCGGCCCCGCCGATGTGCCCCGGGAAGGCGGCGAGCGGCGCTTCGGCCCGCCCGGCGGCGGCGGCAACCGGCCCGGCGGCGGCGGCGGCGGGTTCGGCGGCTAGAGCTCCGGGTCGGCGCTCCGGGGCAGCGGAGCCGCCCGTCGGCAGCTTGCCACTCCGTCCGGTGCGGCCTAACCCAAGCGTCCCCCAGTCGGTCCCATGTGCCCGGGGCACCTTGCACCTTTTCCACCGGCTCTGGTTTGTGACAACTTTAGCTGTGACAAAAAATATTGTCACAGCTAAAGTTGTCACAGCGCCTGCGCTCCAGCCGGCTACGATATACTTCCGGGCCTTGGCTGCCCGCATCCCCCGATTTTTCGCCTACTTTGTAACGGCCGAAAACGGGTTAGCCTCAGCCTTGAGCCCCGGCACGCGGCCTTGCCCAGTATGAAACGACTTTTGCTCACGCTGCTCTGTGTGCTGCCGCTGCTGGCGGCGGCCCAGCATGCCGCCGTCCCCAGCGACCTTTATTTTGCCGGCCTGCACCTGCGCCTCACCGAAGGCGGCCGCCGGGCCGTGCAGCAGAAGGCCGATGCCCTGCGCAGCCACCCGGCTTCCTTCCAGGCCCGCGTGGCGCTGGCCGATGCCTATTTCCCGCTGATTGACCGCACCTTCCAGGCCGAGGGCCTGCCGCTGGACTTCCGCTACCTCGTGCTCCAGGAAAGCGGCCTGCAGGGCGATGCCCAGTCGATTCACGACGCGGTGGGCTACTGGCAGTTCAAGCGCGGGTCAGCTACGGAGCTGGGCGTGCTGGTCAACGACGTGGTGGATGAGCGTAAGCACATTGTGGTAGCCTCGCGGGCGGCGGCCAAGTATTTTCTACGCAGCAACGCCACGTTTCACAACTGGCTCACCTCCCTGCTCAGCTACAACCTGGGGCTGACCGGCGCCAAGCCCTACACCCTGCCCACCGACTTCAACGCCACCGAAATGGAGATTTCGGAGCAGACCCACCCTTACCTGCTCACCTTTCTGGCCCACAAGGTGGCCTACGAGCCCGTGTGCGGCCAGAACCCCCGGCCGGCCCTGCTGCTGCAGGAGTTTCCGGCCCCGGTGGGGCAGCCCCTGGCCACGATGGCCACGGCCCTGCAAACCGACCCCACCGAGCTGGCCCGGCACAACCGCTGGCTGCTGCCCAACACGGTGGTGCCGGCCGATAAGGCCTACACCGTGCTGGTGCCCATCACCGACCCGATTCAGCTGACGGCCCTGGCGGCCCTGCAGAAGACCACCGCCGCCACCCAGCTGATTCATGCGCCCGTGGCCGACCCGCAGAACGCCGAGTTTGTGCAGGTCAATGGCCTGCGGGCCGTTATTGCCCTGCCCGGCGACACCAAGGAAACCATGGCCCAGCGGGCCGGGCTGAAGGTGCGCAAGTTCATGCAGCTCAACGACCTGTTTCCCTTCGACAACATCGTGGTGGGCCAGCCCTACTTCGTGCAGAAAAAGCGGGATAAGGCCGCCGTGGAGTACCACATTGCCCAGCCCGGCGAGAGTGTGGCCACCATTTCGCAGAAGTACGGGGTGCGCGCCAAAGCCATCTGGAGCAAGAACCGCATGCCCCGCAACGAGGAGCTGCGCACGGGCCGCATTCTGTGGCTGCAGCACACCCGCCCCCGGGAAGTAGCCATCGAGTACGCCCCGGGGCAGGATGCCGGCACCGTCGCCGCCTTCGAGCGGCCCGCCGCCGCCCCGGTAGCCGCTGCAGCGCCCGAGCGCAAGAAGGTGGTCAAGGTGAAAGCCAAGGATGAGGCCGAGCCCTACACCGGCCGCACCGCCGCCGACTCCCGCATCATCGAGGACGCCGGGGAAGCCGACTCGGTGATGACCACCACGACCACCTCCACCGTCACCCAGACGGCCCGCGCCACCGACGAGCACCTGGACAACCTCAACGAGCTGCCTGCCGCGCCCCGGACCCCGAAGGCCACCACCCGCCCCGCACCCGTCGCCTCCGCTGCCGACCGGGCCGCACCCACCCTGCAGCCCGCCAGAAAGATACTGCCCACCGCCTCCGCCATTGCCGATGAGCCCAATGACGAGTCCGAGCCCGTTGCGGCAGCGCCCCTCAGCAAGCCCGCCCCCGCGACTCCCGTAAGCCCGCCGGCGCCGGCCAAAGCGGCTCCGGTCCGTCCGGAAGCGCCCGTCCGGGTCCAGGAAGTGGTGAAAGCCCCGGCCGCCGCCGCTCCGCCGGCCCCGGCCCCGCTGCCCGCCCCACGCCCGGTGCCGCCGCCGCCCGCCGCCCCGGCCACGGAGCCGGTACCGGCCAGCGGCCTGCACATCGTGCAGAAGAGTGAGAGCCTCTACGCCGTGGCCCGCCGCTACGGTCTGCGCCCCGCCGACCTGATTGCCTGGAACAACCTGCCCGCCAATCCGTCGCTGCGCTTGGGCCAGAGCCTGCGCGTAGCGGCCCCCGCTGAGGCGGCAGCTGCGGCCAAACCTATGGCGGCCGCCGCCGACCCGGCCCTGCCGGCAACCGTGCAGCATAAAGTGGCCGTGGGCGAGTCGATGTATGGCATTTCGCGCCGGTATGGCGTTACCATCAAGCAGATCATGGAGTGGAACAGCAAAGCGGACTTCAACGTGAAGCCCGGGGAAGTGCTGACCATCACGCCGGCCAAGTAAGTTTCTATTACCCGTTTCGTTTTTTATGCGCTTCTTTTTTTGCGGCTCCCTGCTGGGCGCCGCCCTGCTCACGGCCGCCCCCGCCGCCCAGGCCCAGCAGCCGGTTCCCGTCCCGGCCCTTTCCGATGACTCCGTCCGGGTGATGGCCACGCTGGTTCAGTCCAGCGTGCGGCAGCTGCGCGGCATCTACTTTGAGCCCAACGACGCCCGGGCCGCCCAGCTCATCGACGCGGCACTGGTGGAGATACCCGGGCTCAACCAGCGCCTGAGCCGCTACACGGCCAGCCTGCCCCGGGAGCAGCAGCTGCTGCTGGCCCAGCGCCTGCGCCAGCAGCCCTGGCAGATCGAGCTGCAAACCCTGATGCGCAGTCCGCAGGTGCGCGGCTTCGACGCCCGCGCGGCCAAGCACCCCGAGCTGAAGGTGGCCGCCGAGCGGCTGCACGCCTCCGGCTTTGCGGGGACGGCCAAAGTAGCCCCTCCCGCCCCCGCGGCGGCCGAGCCGGTGGGCACCATCGTCTTCGCCCCCGCCAAAGTCCGCACGGCGCCCCCCGCCGGCGCCGTGACGGCCCCCAAAGCCCCCGGCCGTCCTCAGCCGACGACTGCCCCGCCCGCCCCGGCGCCGGCGGCCGCTGCGGCGGCCCGCCATACGGTGCAGAAGGGCGACACGCTGTTCGGCATCTGCCGGCAGTACGGCGTAACGCCGGCCCAGCTCCGCACCTGGAACAGCAAGCAGAATGACGCCGTCCGGATCGGGGAAATCCTGGTGCTCAGCGCCCCGCAGTAGCCTTGCCCGACTTACTGGCCACCCGGCCGGACATAAACACAAAAAAGGGCGCCCGGCGGGCGCCCTTTTTTGTGTTTATGTCCGGCCGGGTCCCGCGGCAGGCTAGGCCGCCTGGGCCAGCTGCACCGGCCGGCGGATGCGCCGGGTACGGGACTTTAGCAGCGCTATCACGGCCGCGTCATCGGCGTAGCGCCCGTCCAGGCTCACGAAGTTCTTCGCCAGCAGGTCGTAGCGCTTGGTCATCAGGTAGGCGAAGATGTGCAGGAAGTGGATGCCGTCGAAGACGATGGCCTCGTTCTGGGCGTACTGCGCCAGGTTCTGCCGGAAGTGGCCCGGGTGCTCAGTCCAGTGCATGGCCGGCTTCAGGTGGTGACTGATGTGGTAGCCGTCGTTCCAGCACTTGTGGTTGTAGTTGGTGTTGATGCAGGTCACGCTGTTGGTGTAGCAGTTGTCCGGCGTTTCGGCCGCAATAAAGGCGTGCTGGCTCCAGTTGCCGAGCATCATCACCACCCGGCCCATAATCACCGGAAACACGAACACGGCCAGCGTGGCGGGCAGGTTCACGAAGCAGAGCCCGAAGGTGACGACCAGGTACACCAGCTCGCCGCGCATGAGACGGTGGCGCAGGGTGAGCTTGTTGCGGCTGTGCAGGTAGCGCGCCAGGTTGGGCAGGCCGCGCACGAAAAAGTCGCCGAGGTAGTGCAGAAAGCTCCGCAGCGAGTCGCGCTGAAAGAACATGGTGGAGCTTTCGTCGTCGGGCAGGTTATTCTCCGGGTGGTGCATGCCCAGGTGGTGGGTGAAGTAGGTTTCCGGCGTCTGCCCAAACAGCGGCCCGATCACCCAGGGCAGGTAGTGGTTGAGGTAGCCGTACTTCTTCCTGAAAAACACCCGGTGGCTGGTGCAGTGCTGCATCAGCCCGTACGGCCCCCGGAAGCGGGCATTGCTCAGGCCCATGTACACGGCCAGCACCGCCCACCACAGCCAGCCCGTCAGGGCCGGCACAAACAGCAGCACGGCCAGCGGCAGCAGCGTGACGGATATCTTCAGGGTAAGGTAGGCGAAGGGCAGGTCCCGCTTGTCCTGGATATACTTCAGGAAAAAGGAATCGAGGCGGGAGGGGTTTTCGACGGCGGTATACTCCGGGTCGGTGCAGGCGGCAAGGTGTTTCATGGGCAAGTCCGGGCTTTTCACGTTGCCCACTACTGATGAGTATTCTGCCATACCCGCCTGACGGCCGCGAAATGGCAGAATTGAGGGGGAGGACAACGCCAGCCGGCGCCTGCAGTACCCGCCCCTGTAAAGAATCGGCAGGCCACTAATGTTCAATCAACGAGGCACAAGGTAACTAGTTCCCCGGGTTTGCTGCCCGGCTTACCAACGGCGCCTTTAATTTACCGTGCCCACCAGTAGAGTCAGGCGCGCGTACTTCCGTTGGCCTTTCCGGTTTCTCCCATGATTCTGCCCCCGGCCCGCCCCTACCTCTGCACCCGCCGCACCTCTGCCGGCCGCATCATGTTGGGAGCCGCGCCGAGGTCATCAGGCAGCTTACCTTTCAGAATATCCTGTCCGAAACCAAGGCCGACACGCTGGAAAAGCAGTTCCGGGCGCTGTTCGACCAGCCGATTCCCCTCACCCGCGACTTTGCCTGGGGCGTCTTCGGCGAAACCGCCGACAGCCTGCCTTACGTCGGCCAGCGTAAGGATTTCCTGCGGGCCTGGGCTATGACGGCCACGTTACTACCTCCAGTGTGCTGGCCGCCGAAATCATCTGCGCCGCCCTCCCCGCTACGCCGGCCCCTTCGGCGTCGACCGGGTCGGGGCCGCGCCGGAACCAAAGCAGCTGGCGTTGCCGTCTGGTCAGCAGACATTTCTTATCACCACCGCCATGAAATACCTTCTGCTTGCTGCCGGTCTGCTGCTGACCCCGCCTCTTTGGGCCCAAACCAGGCTGGCCGCCGGCAAACCGGCCCCTGCCCGCTTCGATGCCAGCGTGGAAGGCCGCGTCAACCAGTACTTCACCGACCTCAACCAGCGGCTGCGTGAAGTGTACCGGGCCCCCAGCGACGGCCGGGCCATTGCCCTGCTCAGCAGCACCATCACCGAATTCACGGCCCGCAAAAAGAGCCTGCTGCCCGAGGCCGGACAGCTGTACAAAAGCCTGAGCGCCGCTGACCGCCAAAAAGCCCGGACCCGCCTGCAAACCTCGGCCTGGACTACTGACCTGCAGGCCATCCTGGCCAGCAGCGCGGCTACCCAAATGACGGGCCGCCGCCAGCGCAACCCCGCCCTGGAGTATGCCTTCCGCCGCTTCGACGAGGCCCAGCTCACCAGCCTGGCTGCGCTCAAAGCGTTGGCTAACTAGTCCTACACCCGGCAAAGCGCAATTTTACCAGGCAAAAAAGGACGGCTCCCGTAGCTGGCCTTCTGCTGTCAATACGCAAAAATCCTTTGCCGCTCACTCTTTCCCGCCCGCTGTTTCGGCGGTAACTTTACTTATCGGTTCCGCTGTCATCACCCCTGCGCCGTGCCCCGCCCATGCCCGTCTTCTCGCACCTGCACTCCCACACCCAGTACTCCCTGCTCGATGGTCAGGCCAGCATTGCCGGGCTCATGAAGAAGGCGCAGGCCGACGGGATGCCCGCCGTGGCGCTGACCGACCACGGCAACATGTTCGGGGCGTTCAACTTCGTGGCCGAGGCCAACAAGTACAACGTGAAGCCCATCGTGGGCTGCGAGTTCTACATGGTGGAAGACCGCCACAAAAAGGCCTTCAGCCGCGAAAAAGGCGAGCGGGACAAGCGCTACCACCAGCTGCTGCTGGCCAAGGATCAGGCCGGCTACCACAACCTGAGCAAGCTCTGCTCGATGAGCTTCATCGAGGGCGTGTACAGCAAGTTTCCCCGCATCGACAAGGAGCTGCTGCTCAAGTACCACAAGGGCCTGATTGCCACCAGCTGCTGCATCGGGGCCGAGCTTCCGCAGGCTATCCTGTTTCAGAGCGAGGCCAGGGCCGAGGAGCTGCTCAAGTGGTGGCTGGATGTATTCGAGGATGACTACTACATCGAAATCCAGCGCCACGGGCTGATGAATTTCGACGGCACCGGCAAAAGCCAGGAAGACGTGAACCAGGTGCTGCTGAACCTGGCCCGCAAGTACAACGTGAAAGTCATCTGCACCAACGACTCCCACTACGTCGACCAGACCGACTTCGCGCCCCACGACATCCTGCTCTGCGTGAACACCGGCGAGGAGCACAGCATCCCGGTCGGCGACTTCCAGACCCAGTATTTCCGCCTGATTTCCCAGGACAGCAAGGTTCACTACGACCACATCGACAACCTGCGGCCCCTGGCCGGCCAGGATTCCTTTATCCGCCGCCAGCTCCAGCGCATCGACGAGGAAGCCCAGAGCCCCAAGCCCCGGGCCCGCTTCGGCTTCGCCAACGACCAGTTCTACTTCAAGACCCAGGCCGAGATGAACGCGCTGTTCGCCGACGTGCCGGAAAGCGTGGACAACACGAACGAAATTGTGGATAAAATCACGCCGCCCAAGCTGCAGCGCGACATCCTGCTCCCCAACTTCCCCCTCCCGCCCGAGCATCCCACCGCCGACGCCTTTCTGCGCCACCTCACCTACAAGGGCGCTTTTGAAGGCCCGAAATGCCGCTACTCCGACCGCACCCCCGAAATCGAGGAGCGCCTGGACTACGAGCTGCGCGTGATTGAGACGATGGGCTTTGCCGGCTACTTCCTCATCACCCAGGACTTCATCAACCACGGCCGCAGCATCGGCGTGGCCGTGGGGCCGGGCCGGGGCTCGGCGGCGGGCTCGGCGGTGGCCTACTGCGTGGGCATCACCAACATCGACCCGATTAAGTACTCGCTGCTGTTCGAACGTTTCCTGAACCCGGAGCGGGTGTCGATGCCCGATATCGACATCGACTTCGACGACGTGAACCGCCAGAAAGTCATCGACTACGTGGTGAATAAGTACGGCAAGACCCAGGTGGCCCAGATTATCACCTTCGGCACCATGGCCGCCAAATCGTCGATTAAAGACGTGTCGCGGGCTATGGAGCTGCCCCTGCAGCTGGCCAACGACCTGGTGAAGATGGTGCCCGAGCAGGTGGGCACCACCCTGGCCAAGGCCTTTGCCGAAAACCAGGAGCTGGACTCCATCCGCCGCGACGATGCGCCCGACAACCTGCGCGGCCACATCCTGCGCCTGGCCACCCAGCTCGAAGGGTCAGTGCGCAACACCGGCATCCACGCCGCCGGCGTCATCATCGCCCCGGACGACATCACCAAGTACATTCCCGTCTCCACCTCCAAGGACTCGGACCTGCTCATCACCCAGTTCGACGGCAAGGTGATTGAGAGTGCGGGGATGCTGAAAATGGACTTTCTGGGCCTCAAAACCCTGACCATCATCGTCGATGCCATCAACCTGATTGAGCGCAACCACGGCGTCAAAATCGACATCGACGAAATCCCGATTGACGACCTCAAGACCTACGAGCTCTACCAGCGCGGCGACACCATCGGCACGTTCCAGTTCGAGAGCGAGGGCATGCGCATGTACCTCAAGGACCTCAAGCCCACCAACATCGAGGACCTGATTGCCATGAACGCCCTGTACCGGCCGGGCCCGATGCAGTTCATTCCGAACTTCATCAACCGCAAGCACGGCCGCGAGGTGGTAGAGTACCCGCACGAGCTGCTGGAGCCGATCCTGAACTACTCCCAGGGCATCATGGTGTACCAGGAGCAGATCATGCAGACGGCCCAGATCCTGGCCGGCTACTCCCTGGGCGGCGCCGACCTGCTGCGCCGGGCCATGGGCAAGAAGGACATGAAGAAGATGGCCCAGGAGCGGGAGAAATTCTGCGAGGGTGCCAAAAAGCTGCACGGCATTGTGGCCAAGAAGGCCAACGACGTGTTCGACGTGATGGAGAAGTTTGCGGCCTACGGCTTCAACCGCTCCCACTCCGCCGCCTACTCGGTGGTGGCCTACCAGACCGGCTACCTCAAGGCCCACTACCCGGCCGAGTACATGGCCGCCGTGCTGACCAACAACATGGGCGACATCAAGAAGGTGACGTTCTTCATCGAGGAAGCCCGCAAGCAGGGCGTGGCCGTGCTGGGTCCCGACGTGAACGAATCCATCCTCAAGTTCAACGTGAATGCCCAGGGCCAGATCCGCTTCGGCATGGCGGCCATGAAGGGCTCGGGCGAGGCCGCCGTGGAGGAAATCGTGCAGGAGCGCGACAAGGGCGGCCACTACGCCGACATCTTCGACTTTGCCCGCCGCGTCAACCTGCGGGCCGTGAACAAGAAAACCTTCGAGAGCATGGCCCAGGCCGGTGCCTTCGACTCGTTTGAGCGCTACCACCGCCGCCAGTTTCTGGAGGCTCCTACCGGCGACCAGAACCTCATCGAGAAGGCCATGAAGGTGGGCCAGCAGCACCAGGCGGCCAAGGAATCGGCCCAGCAGAGCCTCTTTGGCGGCGGGGGCGGCGAGATGAGCATCCCGATGCCCAAGATTCACGACCTGGAGCCCTGGAGCCCCACCGAGAAGCTGCGCCGCGAAAAGGAAATCGTGGGCTTCTACCTCTCCGGCCACCCGCTCGACGACTTCAAGCTCGAAATCGACTCCTACTGCACCTGCGGGCTGGATAAGATTGAGACGTACAAGAACCGCGACGTGACCGTGGCCGGGCTGATTTCCAACGTGCTGTTCAAGACCACCAAGACCGGCCAGCCCTTCGTGTCGTTCAACGTGGAAGACTACGAGTCCAGCCTCAACCTGGCCCTGTTCCGCGACGACTACACCAAGTTTTCCAGCATCATCAACCCCCGCAACTACGACAAGGAGCAGGTACCGCCCATGTTCATCCGCGGCAAGTACCAGCAGCGCTTCCGCGACTCCGACCAGTTCGAGTTCAAGGTAATGACCATGGAGCCCCTGTTTCACGTGGCCGAGAAGCTGGCCAACGGCGTCCGCGTCCAGCTCGACCTGCGCACCATCACCGAGCCCTTCATGGACCGCTTCATGGAAGCCGTGGAAAGCGCCCCGGGCTCCAAGAAGCTCGAAATCAAGTTCGCCGAGCCCCACGAGCACCTCGCCGTCGACACCTATTCCCGCCGCTACCGCATCGAGCCCAAGGAGTTTATCCGCAAGATGCGCGAAATGGAAATCGATGCCTGCCAGCTGATTTAGACGGCGTCGGAAGTATTGCCGCAAACCCCGGAAAGCCCATCTGCTCATTCCTCAGGCCTGGGGAATGAGCAGATGGGCTTTCTGCTCATCAAGCCTCTTTTGAGAATGGCTTCTGCGCTACCAGCCGCACCAGCCGGTGCGTTTCTAGCGAAAAATCTGCCGGACCAATAGGTTCTTCGTAGCGAAGGATCTGAAAGCCGGCCGCGGCATAGTTGTCTTTCAGCTCCTCGCTGACAAAGCCAATGGCTTCGCCCGGCTTATTACCGCGGCTTTGGTTGATGTCGGCGTGAAGATTCTCGAACACGAGTAGTCCGCCGGGCTTGAGGGCAGCGTGTACCTGCCCTACGTGCATACTCTCATCCGCGTAGCAGAGCAGTAGCAGGTCCCATTGATTAATGCCCCAATCGAACGCATTCACGTCCTGCTCCACGGTGGTAAGACTGACTCCCAGTTGCCGGGCCTGTTGCTGAGCGAAAGCCAGGGCCTTGTCGGCAATGTCAATTCCCGTAACCCGCCACCCCTGTTGGGCCAGGTACAGCGCGTTGCGGCCCTCGCCCACGTTCACGTCCAGGGCCGTACCGGCGCGGCGGGTCTGCATCGTTTCCACGGGCAGCATATTGGGTGCCGCATTGAAGCGGGTGCGGCGCCAGATAGGGTCGAGCAGGTAGTGATTCCAGCGTGCCCGCTCCTGTTCTTGCCGCTGGGCGGGACTGACATCGTCAGGCAAAAGGAGAAGATTGGCACTCACTAGTCAACAGGTAACAGGAGCTGAGTGAAATGGCAGGAAACAGGGCCGGGAATAGGTCAGCAGTTTCGGCTAAAGGTATCCGAGGAAAGGGAAAACTGACCGGCAAAAATAAACTTTCATTTTTTATTGAAAGTTTGAAATACTCTCCTACATTTGAGCCATGCAACTCGACGAAGCCAAGCGCAGGTTCATTGAAGGCTGGGGCACCCTGGGCTCGGCCTGGGGCGTGAGCCGCACGATGGCGCAGGTGCACGCGCTGCTGCTGGTGTCGCCGGGGGCGCTGAGCACCGAGGATATCATGGACCAGCTCCAGATTTCGCGGGGCAACGTGAACCTGAACGTGCGCGCCCTGATGGACTGGGGCATCGTGCGCAAAGAGCTGCGGCCCGGGGAGCGGCGCGAGTTTTTTTCGGGTGAGAAGGACATTCATAAAGTAGCCACCCTCATTCTGCAGGAGCGGCGCAAGCGGGAGCTGCAGCCCATTATGCGCGTGCTGGGCGAAATCAGCCAGGTGGAACCCTCCGCTACCACCACGCCCGAGGAGGCGGCTGCCTTCAGCCACATGATTGGCAGCATCCAGAACTTCGCCGGCTTTGCCGACCGCGCCGCTTCCACCCTGATCAAGGCCGATGAGAACTGGTTTCTGAGCACTTTCATGAAGCTGATGCGCCCGGGACCGTAGACGCTTTTTTTTGCCTTGTATATTTCAATTATTATTGAAAGTTCTATATCCCCAAACTTTCGCTTTACGTCATGCCCGCTGCCTTTTCGCTCCTCCAACGATTTTCTGATTTTCTGATTATGCACAGCCACGCCAGTATTCCGCCCAAAATGGTCATTGCCGGGGGCAGCGGCTTTCTGGGCCAGCACCTGAGCCGCTACTTCCGGGCCCGGGGCTACCAGGTCGTCAGCCTGAGCCGCCGGCCCGCGGTTGGCCCCGACCACCGGCAGTGGGACGCCCGCACCCTAGGGCCCTGGGCGGCCGAGCTGGAAGGCGCCACCGTTCTGCTCAACTTGGCCGGCCGCTCCGTCGACTGCCGCTACACGGAGGCCAACAAGGGCGAAATTCTGGCTAGCCGGGTCGACAGTACTCTTGTGCTGGGGCAGGCCGTGGCGCAATGCCAGAACCCGCCGGCAGTGTGGCTGAACTCGTCCACGGCCACCATCTACGCCGATACCCGCGGCGACGCCCGCGCCAACACCGAAGCGGCCGGCACAATCGGCAGGGGCTTTTCCGTGGGCGTGGCCACGGCCTGGGAAGCCGCTTTGCAAGCTGCTGCCACGCCCCGCACCCGTCGGGTGGCCCTGCGCACCGCCATCGTGCTCGGGCCCGACGGCGGTGCCTTTCCGGTTCTCAAGCGGCTGGCTAAGCTGGGCCTGTGCAGCCCGCAGGGCCGCGGCGAGCAGTGGATCAGCTGGCTGCACGTGGAGGACTTCTGCCGGGCGGTGGAGTTTCTGGCCGTCGAAACCCAGGATAGCGGGGCCTTCAACGTGTGCGCGCCCAATCCGCTGCCCAACCGGGAATTCAACGCCCTGCTGCACCAGCGGCTGCGACCCTGGCTGCGCCTGCCCCAACCCGAATGGCTGCTGCGGCTGGGCGCCTTGCTCCTGCGCACCGAAACCGAGTTGATCCTGAAAAGCCGCAAGGTGGTGCCGGCGCGCCTGCTCGCGCTGGGTTTCGGGTTTCGCTACCCCACCTGCGCCCAGGCTCTGGATGCGCTGATCTGAGTTTTGTCCGGCTGCGCGGATGGAAGTCCGCGGGCTTTTTTTCCTTTTTTTTCCACTTTTCACCCCTTTCTGCCATGAACTACTATCTGCTGGTGTACGCCATTTACCTGCTCGTTTCGGTGCTGTTGACCGTGTGGGTGGCCCGCACGCTGTTTACCAACGGCCGCACCTTCCTCGTCGACATCTTTCACGGCAACGAGCCGCTGGCCGACTCCGTGAATAAGCTGCTGCTCACCGGCTTCTACCTCGTCAACATCGGCTACGCCACGCTCAGCCTGCGCACCACCGACGAAATTCACAGCTACCAGCAGGCGATGGAAACGCTCAGCATCAAGCTCGGCACCATCATCCTGACGCTGGGAGCCATGCACTTCTTCAACCTGTACGTGTTCTACAAGCTGCGCACCCGCGCCAAGGCCGAAGCCCGCACTCTGGATTTTGTGCTCGATAAATAAATAAATCTGGCCGCGGCCCGGCCGTCGGCGGACGGGTCCACGGGCTTAGGACGCAGAAACTTAGCCTGCTTCTGCCACTCTGTCTACTTTGAACTTTCCGGCCTGGGTCTTGTTGAACTCGCAATCTGCTACCTTGCGGCCCCGATGCTCGTAAGTAGCCGGATAACTCAACACACAAACCCCCTACTGTTATGGGACACAAAGCCATCGAAATCACCGATGCTAATTTTGACCAGATCATCAACTCCGGTAAGCCCGTGCTCGTGGATTTCTGGGCCGAGTGGTGCGGCCCCTGCCGCATGGTGGGCCCGGTAGTCGAGGAGCTGGCCGGCGAATACGAAGGCCGCGTGGTTATCGGCAAAGTAGACGTCGACTCCAACCCGCAGACTTCCGCCAAGTTCGGCATCCGCAGCATTCCCACGCTGCTCGTATTCAAAGACGGCCAAGTAGTCGACAAGCAGGTAGGTGCCGTTCCCAAGCACGTACTGGCCCAGAAGCTCGACGCCCAGGTTACGGCTTAAGCGAAGCCTCCAGGTCCGTAAAAAGCCCCGCTCCTAGCCGAGCGGGGCTTTTTGGTTGTAGCGGGCTGGTCGGCCCGGCGGCTTAGTAGGTATCGTCGGGGTTGCCGATCCGGGCTTCTGAGGGGGGACTCTGAGTAGCTTTCACCCCGCCGAAAATCTTGAAATTGGGGGCAAACATGATAGGCAGCGTGTAGGTCATAGCCGTGGGCACGTTGTACTCCTTGCCCGGCCGGAAGGCCGGCAAAGAGCCCACGACCCGGCGGGCCTCGGTATCTACCTCCGCCGACACGCCCCGGATGACGCGCACCTGGCTTACCCGCCCGTCTTCGCCCACCGTGTACGACACGTAGACCTTGCCCGTAATATTCTTCCGGCGGGCCGCCTTGGGGTAGATGGTATTGCGCGCCAGATACTGCAACAGGGCCGCTTCGCCCCCCGGAAACTGCGCGGACTGTCGCCGGTGGGGCAAACCGTTGTGAGCCGTGCCATCCGCATTGAAGAAGGTCACGCTCAGGCTCCGGCCCCGGTCGAAACGCTCGATGGCGCTGGTCTGGCCGGTATCGTAGTAGTAGCGCCAGTCGCCCTGCTGCTGCCCCGCCACATAATCACCGCGGGAGCGTTTCTGCCCGTTGCGGTGCACGCTGAGCCAGCGGCCGGTGCGCTGGCCATCCCCATATTCCCCGCGCTGGCTCACGTGCCCGTCTTCGTACCACGACACGTACACGCCGTCGGCCTCATCTTCGTGGTAATGCACCTGCCCGGCTTTGGCGCCGTTGGGATGAAACCAGGTCAGCGCACCGTTGCGCACGGGCGGGTCGATGGAAGAAAGCGTACCTCGCAGCAGCAGCGTCCCGGCCAGCGAATACTCGCGCATGGCATACCCACTTTCCCCTTTCTTCCGATCTACCAGGCGGTAATGAGTGGCGCTATCGGGTACCGTGGCTTCATCCCGGGCATTGAGGTATACCGCGGGCATACTCTGACTCTGGACGGCGGGTATACTAAGCGAAAGCAGTAGAAGTGCGACGAGACAGGCTTTCATAAGACGCTACGCAAGATATGATCGGCTCTAGGAAAGATACATACTTGCCTGCTGCCTGCCAAGCCAGAGCCATACTTTCTCCCTAAAAGTACCATATTCGATCAGTTGAGCATATTCCCTGAACCCGCTTTCCGTGCGCCGCCCGCAGCGACTGCAGCTGCCCGCACCGGCTCGAGCAAGCTCTATACACCGCGCTGGCTCCCTCAACGGATGAGGGAGCCAGCGCCTGTTTTTCTGCTTAGGTGAGTGGGTAGTCAGCTACTCGGTCGGCGCATCGCGTGCTGGTGGCTTATGCCGCCAGTCAGGGCCCGCAGGAGCTAAAGCAGCTGGACGGGACGGTTCAGGGCTTCTTCGAGCGAGATAAGCGTTTCGGTACGCTCAATGCCTTCAATGAGTTGCACGCGGTGGTAGAGCACGTCGCGCAGGTGCTGGGTGTCGCGGCACACCAGGCGGGCAAAGACCCCGTAGGCGCCGGTGGTGAAATGAATGCTGACCACTTCCGGGATTTCGCGCAGCTGTTCGGCTACACTGTTGTACACGGAGCTTTTGAGCAGGTAAATGCCCAGGAAAGCATTCACTCCGTAGCCCAGCTTCTGGTAATCCATCTTCAGGGTGGCACCCTTCACGATGCCCAGTTCTTCTAGCCGGGCCATGCGTACATGTACCGTTCCGCCGGAAACATGCACTTTTCGCGCTATTTCCGTGTACGGAATCTTGGCATCTTCTACCAAAAGGGCTAGGATTTTCCGATCGGTGTCATCAAGTTCGTAATTGCGAGCCATGTTTTAGTCTTTTGTTTGCCTATATTTCAATTAAAGGCGTATTAAATTAAAAGATTTGCAAATTTTTTCGTCATTGGCTGAAGATATTTTATTACTACGGCACAAATATTACATTTGTCATAATCCGACGCAAGCGGCGAGGGATATACTTTGTAGGATGATGGAACTGGCAGACATACCCTCCTCTCTCGGGGGTGGTGACTCGGGAGAAACTGGTCCGGCGGCCGGCTAACTGCACCGTGGAGGTTCGAACCCTTCTTCTACAGCTTTGGGTGGATAATGTGAGGAGGGAAAAACGGGAACGTATCTGGGTGGGTACGTTCTTATTGCTGAGTGGCTGTATCTGGGTGGGTACAGCCCTTCTATAAGAGGCTGCATCTGGGTGGGTGCAGCCTTTTTTTGTGCCTGCCCGACTGGTCCTGATAGTGTAAACTGAGCTGGCCACTGCTTTAATTTCGCGCAAAGAACGCCAATTTTGCCCATCTCTTTTAAGCTCAACCGTTAAATTCCCGGGGAGACACCTAGATGGGGCGGGGCAATTTAACGGCATAGTCTCGGCTTACTTGGCGGCCTGCACGGCCACCGGATTGCCTTGTTGCTGATACTGCCGCAGGCCCGCATCGAGAAAATTCACGAACTCCGTAACGGAAGGCTCATAGGCCAGGGGTGCCACCAGGGGTTGGTTCTGCCCCTCTTCCGGATTCAGCAGCACGTAGTAGGGCTGGGCATTCACGCCGTAGCGTGTCACCTGCAAATCGGCATTCTGCTTGCCTAGGGTGGTTTTCAGCTGCTGGTCCCGGGGCGAGGTATACCACTCGGCCTTGGGCAGCTCGGCCTTGTCATCCACGTACAGTGCCACCACCACAAATTTTTCGCGCAGCCGCTGTAGTACCTGCGGGTCGCTCCACACGGTGGCTTCCATCTTGCGGCAGTTCACGCAGGCGTGGCCCGTGAAGTCGATGAAGATGGGCTTGCGCTGCTGCCGGGCGCAGCGCTTGGCCTGCTCCAGGTCGAAGTAGCCCTGCAGTCCGTGGGGCAGCTCCAGAAAGTCGGCGTAGCGCGGCTCTTCGCACAGCGCGTTGCGCACGGGCAGCGGCCCGGCTTCGGCGCGGTTGAGGGAGAAGTCGTGGTTGCTCTGCGGGGGCAGGTAGCCGGCCAGCAGCGGCAGCGGGGCGCCGAACAGGCCGGGCACCAGATACACCATGAAGCCCAGCGCCAGCACGGCCATCATCAGCCGGCCCACGCTCAGGTGCCCCAGATCGGAGTCGTGGGAGAGGCGGTATTTGCCGAGCAGATACATGCCCAGCAGGCCGGAGAGCGTAATCCACAGCACGATGTACACGTCGCGGGGCAGCAGGTTCCAGTGGTAGGCCAGATCGGCCATGCTCAGAAACTTGAGGGCCAGCATCAGCTCAATAAAGCCCAGCACCACCTTCACCGTGTTCAGCCAGCCGCCGGAGCGGGGCAGGCCTTTCAGCCAGGAAGGAAAAATGGCAAACAGCGTGAAGGGCAGCGCAAAAGCCAGGGAGAAGCCCAACATGCCCACGACCGGCATCAGGGTCTGGCCGCGGGCCGCCAGTCCGAGCACGGTAGCCACAATGGGTCCGGTGCAAGAAAACGACACCAGCACCAGCGTAAACGCCATAAAGAACACTCCCAGCCAGCCACCCTTATCGGCCTGCGCATCGGCCTTGTTGACCAGCGCGTGCGGCAGCGTAATTTCGAACAGCCCCAGAAAAGACAGGCCGAAAACCACGAACACCACGAAGAAGATCAGGTTGGGCAGCCAGTGCGTGGCCATGAAGTTGGGGCCGTCTTCGCCCAGCAGCCGCGCCACGACCACGCCAATGATGGTGTAAATCAAAATAATGGACAGGCCATAGACCAGCGCTTTGAGGATGCCCTGCCGCCGGCTGTCGGAGCTGCCGGTGAAGAAGGAAACCGTCATCGGGACCATGGGAAATACGCAGGGCGTAATCAGGGCGGCCAGGCCGGAGAGAAAAGCCAGGAAGCCGAAGCTCCACAGGCCGCCGCCCTCCGGCGCGGCGCCGGCCGCAGTAGCCACGGCTACGGACGGCGGCGCAGCCGCTACGGCAGACGGGGAGGCCGGAGCCGCGGGGCTGGCCGGCTGAACTGCGGCGGCTGTCACGGCGCTATCCGCCGGGGCAGCCGGAGCCGGCGCAACGGCAACCGCTCCGGCTGGCGGAGCAATGGACTGCGCCGGGGCGGCCGGGGCGGCAACGGTACCCGTAGCTTGGGCCGGAGCCGCTACGGCGGTACCGGTCACGGTGAGCGGGCCGAAGCTCAGGGTTTCGGAGCCCGGCACGCAGCGGCCGTCCACGTCGGTGCAGGTCTGGTACTCGGCCTCGGCTTTGATGGTGAGCAAGCCGGGCTGCAGCACCCGGATGCGCTGGCGAATCTGGCCGGTTTTCTCGAAGTAGGTAATGTCGCCTTTGAAGACGTCGTCGTACTTTTTCCTGGTGCCCACGGACCTGGGCGGCCCCACCAGCTCGTAGGCGGGGCTTTTGGCAAAGGTCAGCGTGAACACCGTCGGCCCCAGGTCGGGGTCGAAGTCGGTGGCGTACAGGTGCCAGTTGGTATCGATGCGGGCATTGACCAGCAGCTCGACTTCCTCCCCCGCTTTGGCCGTAGGCTTGCTGAGCTCGACGCTGAGCTTGGTGGGCGTGAGCACCTGCGCCCCGACGACCCCGTGCAGCAGCCAGAAGAGAACGAGCAAAAGAATTTTTCTAGGAGCCAGCATACAGCAGCAAAAAGTCAGGGGGAAAGTCAGCAAACAAACAAAGTACGGCAGGAAGTGTCACAAACTTCGTACGCAGCCGATTTCGGGGGCTCCGCCAGCCGGGTTTTGGGGTCGGGCGGGCTGTGCATCGGCCCTATTTCTGACTCAGCCGGAACTGCTTGGCCGAAATCCCGTACTTTTGAGACACAAAGGAAGCTGTGCCGTCCGAGCCGAAGCTTCCGCACCTATGGCCTTAAAGATATTACTTACCGTTCTGCTGGTCTTGCTGAACGGGTTTTTCGTGGCAGCTGAGTTTGCCTTCGTCAAAGTCCGCATCTCCCAGATCGATATAAAGGCCCAGAGCGGCAATCGGCTGGCCAAGCTCGTGCAGAGCATGCTGCAGGACATGAACTACTACCTGTCGGCCACGCAGCTGGGCATCACGCTGGCGTCGCTGGCGCTGGGCTGGATCGGGGAGAGCGTGGTGGCCGAAGTGGTCATGGCCATCATCGCCAAGTTTGAAATTTCCCTGGCGCCGGCCACCGTGCACACCGTGGCGCTGGTCACCTCCTTCACCCTGATTACGGTGCTGCACATCGTGCTGGGCGAGCAGGCGCCCAAGGTGCTGGCTATTCAGAAGCCCGAGAGCATGAGCATGGCCATTGCCATTCCGCTGCGGGCGTTTGCCTTCATCACCTACCCGCTCATCGTACTGCTCAACACCCTGTCGAACATCGTGGCGGGCTGGTTTGGCGGACAGGTTACCCACGGTTCCGAAGCCCACTCGGCCGACGAGCTGCGGCTGCTGCTGGATCAGAGCAAGCAAAGCGGAGAAATTCAGGATTCGGAGCACGAGCTGATTGAAAACGTGTTTCAGTTCAACGACCGGATGGTGAAGCAGATTATGGTGCCCCGCACCAAGATTGCCGCCATCGACGTGCATGCGCCCCAGGAGCAGGTGCTCGAAATGGTGTACAGCGAGGGCTACTCCCGCGTGCCGGTCTACGAGGACAACATCGACAACATCGTCGGGATTCTCTACGTGAAGGATCTGCTGCAAATTATCCGGCGCAACGAGCCCATCATGCTGCCCAAGATTATGCGGCCGGCGTATTTCGTGCCCGAAACCAAGAAAATAAACCGCCTGCTGCGCCAGTTTCAGCGCAAGCACATGCACATTGCCATCGTCTCCGACGAGTTTGGCGGCGTGTCGGGTATCGTCACCATCGAGGACATCATCGAAGAGCTGGTGGGCGAAATTCAGGACGAGTACGATAATGAGGTGCCGGTGGTGGAGAAGGTGTCGGAAACCGAGTACCGCGTCAATACCTCCACCCCGATTCAGGACGCCAACGAGTACCTGCCCTTTCCCCTGCCCGAAGGCGGCGACTACGAAACCGTCGGCGGCCTGCTGAACGTGATTTACGGCAGTATCCCGGAAGTCGGCGACGTGGCCGTGCTCGACAACTACGAGTTCCGGGTGCTCAAACGCTCCCGTCGGGTGGTGGAGCTGGTGCAGGTGCGCGTCACCGACCAGCAGGAGCGCGAAGCCGCCGCCGCCGACGACGCATTGAATATGTAAAGCCCTGTTGGCTGCGCCAGGCAAAAAGGCCACCTTTTGCGGCCTCACCCATTTTTTCTCATGGAAGCTTCCAAAACCCGCCGGTTTCTCAATTGGCTGATTGACAGCATCGGGGTGTTTCTGCTGCTGACATTACTGGTCCGGTTCTGTAGTAGCCCCACTACCACCCGTCTTCAACTGCAGCTGGCGTCCATGAGCTTGCTGTTTGTGTATTATGCTGGGGCCGAGTTCTTCTTCCAACGCAGCGTGGGCAAGCTACTCACGCACACGCTAGTAGTGAGCCAAGACGACGAACGGCCATCACTGGGCGCGGTGCTGCTGCGCACAGTATGCCGCTTTATTCCTTTGGAACCTTTGAGCTTGCTGCTGACCGGCAAACGGGTCTGGCACGACACGCTTTCAGGGACGAAGGTTGTCTTTATAGACTATTAACTCTAGCTTTGGCTCATCTTTCCCTTTTTCTCTTCGTTTACCTTTTTCTCGTATGAAGCAATTCCGACAGTTTGTTATTATTGTCTTGGCTACCGCCACTTTGTCTAGCTGCGCAACCGTATTTGGCGGTCCGGTTACTACGTACCAGAAAACCAAACCTGCTGCCGGTCAGCCGAAGCGTGAACTCCGTGTGGGAGCCTTGGTGGCCGACATTCTGCTGTTCTCACCCGGTGCGATAGTGGATTTCGTTACTGGCGCGATTTATAAGCCGCAGGCCACTACCAAATAGTCATCTGCGCTACAACAAAAAAGGGCTTGCATCTACATGCAAGCCCTTTTTTGTTGTAGTCGGTTACTCAGGTCCCAAACCAGCTGGCATATTTCACATAGTTATCGGCCGTGCGCACCATGTTCTGCCGTTGCTCTTCCGTCACGGGTTTAATGCGGCGGGCTGGGACGCCGGCATACAGGTAGCCGGGCTCACAGATCGTGTTTTCCAGCACCACCGCGCCGGCGGCAATAAGGCAGCCCCGGCCCACCACCGCCTGGTCCATCACGATGGCACCCATGCCGATGAGCACGTCGTCTTCCACGGTGCAGCCGTGCACAATGGCCCGGTGCCCGATGCTGACCCGGGAGCCAATGGTGGTGGCCGCTTTCTGATAGGTGCAGTGCAGCACGGCCCCGTCCTGCACGTTGGTCTGGTCGCCGATGCGGATGCTGTTCACGTCGCCGCGAATCACGGCGTTGAACCACACGGTGCAGTCGGTGCCCAGCGTGACGTCGCCGATGAGGGTGGCATTGTCGGCCACGAAGCAGTTGGCGCCAAGCTGGGGCAGAACGCCGTGGACCGGCAGAATGAGGGCGGGCATCGGGAGAAAATGGTAGGGTGGTAAAATCGGGAAGCTTGGTTGGAGCCGGGCAATAAAGCGCGGACAACCGGCCTGGGGCAATATCTTTGGTCGTCTCTACCGCGTCAGCATCCGCTTCCAGGTGCCTTTGCTGAGGTTGTACTTCAGCGTGCTGGGCAACGCCTGCCAGAAGTACTTGTTGACTTCCACGGCGAAGCTGGGCTGCATGTAGCAGTTGATGGTGCAGCCCTCGCACTGGGGCAGCCGGCCTTCCAGCGCCACCAGCCGGCCGACTTCGGGCGCGTGGTAGAGGTCGAACAGCTGGCCGCCGATGGGGAATTTCTGCTCGCCCAGGTGGTAGCAGGGCAGCACCAGCTCGTTGGAGGGCGAAATAACCAGCGTGGTGCTGGCGGCCTTGCACACGGGCGCGGCCACGTGGTTGCCGCCGTCCTTGCGCAGCTGAATGAAGGCCTCGTTGAGGTACACGCCCTTGCGCTTGCCGAAGGCCGACAGGTAGTCCAGCTCGGCCGGGGTGAGCTGCTCCCCGGTTTCGACGGTGTTGTACTCAAAGGCCGGATTCAGAATCAGCACCAGGCCGTTGGGCCGGGCAATGTTGCGGTACACGGCTTCCAGGTCGTGCAGGTTTTCGCGAAATACGGTGAACAGAATGTCGGGCCTCTCGCCCAGCTCCTTGGCCACGCGGATGCTTTCCAGCACGAAGTCGTAGCAGGCCACGCCCCGGCCCTTGTCGTGGACTTCCTTCTCGGAGGCATCGAGGCTGAAGTGCAGCATGTCGACCTTGCCGCGCAGCTTTTCCGCGTACTTAGGATACAGCAGGCAGTTGGTGGTGAGCGTGGTGATAAAGCCCATGTCGTGGGCCAGGCCCACAAACTCGTGAATCTGCCGGTGCAGCAGCGGCTCTCCGCCGGTGAAGTCGACCACGCTCACGCCCAGGCGCTTCAGGTCGCGCAGGTTCTGCTCCACGTCGGCCAGCTGAATGTAGGGCGAGGGTTTTTCCCAGATGTCGCAGAAGGAGCACCGCGCATTGCACCGGTAGGTGACGTAGTAATTGCACAGAACCGGATGACGAACTAGACGCATAGTGGGTAAAGATAGGCAACGGTCCGGGACGGAACTGGAACATACCATGCAGCCCGGCGCGGCGTTGAAGGCTTCTACGGTCTAATGGACTCCTTTAACCACCTGATTATGCCTTCCTTCAAAATCCTGCTGACTATTACCGCCCTGGCGGCAGCCGTTCTCACCGGCTGTAAAGAGGAAAGGGTGATGCCGGGCCAGGACTACCTGGTTTTCGGCTGGTACCACGGCGCGTGTCAGGGGGAGGGCTGCGTTGATATCTTTAAGCTCGACAAAAACGCCGGCCTGCTGTACGAAGACAGCACCGACCGGTATCCGTCGTCGACGGCACCCTATGAAGGGCAGTTCGGGCTGACATCGGCGGCCCAGTACCAGCTGGTGCAGGATCTGCCCGCGCTACTCCCCCACCAGCTGCTCACCCAGCCCATTGGCACCATCGGCCAGCCCGACTTTGCCGATGGCGGCGGCTACTACGTGGAAATAACTAACAACGGGCAGCGCAAGTTCTGGCTTATCGACACCAACAAGGACAACATCCCAACCTACCTCTACCCGTTTGTCGACGCGCTGCAGGCAAAAATCATCCACCTGCAGTAGCCTGCGGGCGGCGGGCGCCGCCGTTAGTGCAGCAGTACGCCCCAGCTTTTCTGCCAGTGCGTGGGCGTGGCGGCCAGGGCTTCGAGAGTCGGCGGACCGTAGTGTTCCAGGTAATAGGTGCAGAAGCCTTTGAGCGGGCAGCGGCCACAGTCCGGCTTGGCAAAAAAGCAGATGTGCTGCCCGTGCCAGTAGTTGTGCTTGTGAAAGTTGAGCAGCACCACCGCGTCCTTGGGCAGCTGGGCCAGCAGCAGCTGGTGCGCCTTGTCCACCGACGTCTTGGCTCCGATCATGCCCACCCGCTGGGCCACGCGGTGCACGTGCGTATCGACGGGCAGCACGGGCTTCCGGAAGTTGAACAGCAGCACCAGGGAAGCCGTTTTCAGGCCGATACCGGGCATATCCGTCAGCCACGCCAGTCCTTTCTCCACGGGCCAGTCTGCCAGAAAGTCCAGGGTGAACGCGCCCTGCTCGGCTTGGATGCGCCGCAGAATCTCCTGAATGCGCGGGGCCTGGGTGTCGGGCCAGCGGGTGGTGCGAATGGTGTGGGCCAGGGCTGCCGTAGGCGCGGCCAGCACGCCTTGCCAGTCGCCGAATTCTTCCAGCATCCGGGCGTAGGCCAGCTCTTCGTCGGCGTGGGTGGTGCGGTGCGAAAGCAGCGTGGAAATCAGCTCCCGCATGGGCGGGCGGCGGGGCTCCAGGGGCAGCGGACCGTAGAACTCGTGCAGAAGCAGGTGGTTCTGCCAGGTTTTCTGCTCCGGCGTGAGCGTGGTGGCGGCGGTAGTCATGCCCGGGTGTACCGCCCGGCGCGGCGGCGGGTTGCGCACCTGCCCAAATTCAAGCTGCGTCTGGCTGGCCCGGATATCCAACAAAAAAAGGCGGCCCCCATCCGGGAGCCGCCTTTTCAGCTTTAGCATTTTGGGGCTTAGATGGTGCCTTTCTCAGCAGCCTTCTTCAGCTTCTCGTTGGCGTAGATGGCCACTTCCACGCGGCGGTTGGCAATGCGGCCGGATTCGGTCGAGTTATCGGCAATAGGCTGCTTGGAGCCGTAGCCGGATACCGTGAAGCGGGAAGCGTCCACACCCTGACCCTGGGCATAGTTGGCCACGGCCTGAGCCCGGCGCTGCGACAAAGGGTCGTTGATGGCGTCCGAACCGGAGGTATCGGTGTGGCCTTCTACCAGTACTTCCGTGTCCTGGTATTTGATGAGGGTCTTAGCCAGATCCGCAATGTTGGCCTGCGCCGACGAGGTCAAAGCCGAAGAGTTTTTGCCGAACAGCAAACCCGAGTCAAAGGTGATTTTGATGCCTTCACCAACGCGCTCTACGCGAGCACCCGACATTTCTCTCTTCAGCTCAGCCGCTTGCTTATCCATACGACGACCGATCAGGGCCCCGGCCCCACCACCTACGGCAGCTCCGATGATGGCTCCACCGGCGGTGCTGTTTTTGCCGCCGATTACGCGGCCCAGCACACCACCTACTACGGCACCGCCACCGGCACCGATAATAGCGCCCTTAGCGGTTTTGCTCCAGGGCTTCTTGGTCGTGGTAGTTGTGGTAGTCGTTTGCGCTTCCGCGGCGTTGGAGCCGAGCAACAGTACGGCCAGCATAGCGGCGAAATACGAACGGAGATTTTTCATGGGGTTTTACTTTTGAGGTTTTGGTCTGGGTAAGAGCAGTTGGTTGCGGCGCTAAACTATAGCAGAGTTTTTAGACCACCGTTACCGTTCTGTTGGAAGCAGAATTGCAACCACCTTGCCAAAACGATGAATACTGCGTTAAAATTGCCAAAAACTTCATTCCTGAGCTGTCTAGACCTATTTCTCAGGAAGAATTATTTTTGTTTTTTTCTTTCTGCCGCCGCCTGGGCCTGTTGAAAAGGCGGGCTGAATGCCTCTTCTCTTGCATGGCGCCCTTGCGGCCGGCAACAACCGCAAGCCGCTTGGAGCAGCCCCAAAAAAAAGGGCCATGCTACCAGCACGGCCCTTTTAAAGACTACAGCTCGAAAAGGCTTACAGACGGCCTTGCTCGGCAGCCTTCTTCATTTTCTCGTTGGCATAGATGGCAATTTCTACCCGACGGTTGGCCTGCTTGCCTTCCATCGTCGTGTTGTCGCCGATGGGCTGCGACGAGCCGTAGCCCTGGCTGCTTACGCGGCTGGCATCAACGCCCTGGGTAGTGGTGTAGTTGGCCACGGCCTGGGCCCGGCGCTCCGACAGCGGCTGGTTGATGGCATCGGTGCCGGAAGCATCGGTGTGGCCTTCAATCAGGACGTTGGTATCGGGGTATTTTTGCAGCACGGCGGCCATTTTCTGGATTTCCGACATCGAGGCAGCACGCAGCGTGGCGCTGTTGGTATCAAACAGGATGCCCGAGTCGAAGGTAATTTTGATACCCTCACCCACGCGCTCCACTTTGGCGTTCTGCATGTCGCGCTGCAGGTCTTCGGCCTGCTTGTCCATTTTACGGCCAATCAAAGCGCCGCCGGTACCACCTACGGCCGCCCCAATGATAGCGCCGTATGCCGTACCCGACTTGCCACCGAGCAGACGCCCCGCTACGGCACCCACAGCAGCGCCCGTACCGGCCCCAATCAGGCCCCCCTTAGCGGTTTTGCTCATGCCGGTTTTGCGGGCACCGGTGCCATTGGCATCCGGGATGTTGGGGTTGCGTGTAGTGGCACACGACCCAAAGATCAGGGTCAGGGCCATGAAAAAGGCGAGCAGAGAAGTGGAGGATTTCATCAGACTGAAATTAGTGAAAGGGAAAAGCTGAATTGCGTTTTGGGGTACTTACTGAACTTTCCGACAAAATGTTTGCCTAATATAGGTTTCTTGCTATACCCATTTGAGGGCGAGGCCGGTACTTTTGGGCGGTACTAATGAAAAGCCCGTTCATTGCGCCAGCTGCGCAGTGAACGGGCTTTTCCAAAAAGCTTGCCGGAAATAGCCGGAAATAGGCGGCCGGCTATTGGCGGCTGCGCTGAATCCGCACGGACTCGGCGGCGGCTACGGCCGCGGGCTGCAGCATCGTCAGCAGGTCAGTGAGTTGCTGCTTGAGGTCTTTGCGGTCCACAATAAAGTCCAGGAAGCCGTGCTCCAGCACAAATTCTGCGCTCTGGAAGTCTTTCGGCAGATCCTTACCGATGGTTTCCTTGATAACGCGGGGGCCGGCAAAGCCGATCAGCGCGCCGGGCTCGGCAATGTTGAAGTCGCCGAGCATGGCGAAGGACGCCGTGACGCCGCCCGTGGTAGGGTCGGTGAGCATGGAAATATACGGGATGCCCGCCTCGGAGAGCATGGCCAGCTTGGCCGAGGTCTTGGCCATCTGCATCAGCGAGTAGCCCGCTTCCATCATGCGGGCCCCACCCGACTTGCTGATCATCAGGAACGGAATGCGGTGCTGGCGGGCGTAGTCGATGGCGCGGGCAATCTTCTCGCCCACCACCGAGCCCATCGAGCCGCCGATAAACTTAAAATCCATGCACGACACCACCAGGTCCAGGCCGTTCAGGCGGCCGTGGGCCGAGCGGACGGCATCGGTGAGGCCCGTACTCTTCTGCGTGGCCTTCAGGCGCAGCGGATACGGCTTGGTATCCACGAAGCGCAGCGGGTCGGCGGAGCTCAGGTCGGCGTCGAGCTCGGTAAACTCGTTGCCGTCGAAGAGCAGCTCGAAGTACTCGGCCGACTCAATCCGGTCGTGGTGGTTGCACTTGGCGCAGGTGTAGCGCAGCCGCTTGTGCTCGGCCATCGTGGCCACCGTTTTGCACTCCGGGCACTTGTACCACAGCCCATCCGGCGTCTCCTTCTTCTGCTCCGTCGGCGTGACGATGCCTTTCTCTACGCGTTTAAACCAAGACATTTCTTATTTCGCTTTTAGCCAGCCGCCGGGGCCGCTGGCTGATGTTCCGTTGATTTTGGGGCTGGCCCGCCACTACTGCAGCAAACCGGCCAGCTTCATGACACAAAGCTAACAGCTAATAGCCATCAGCAAACGGCTTCCCTCACGCGACGGTAATGGAAGCGTCGAGGTAGACGTCCTGTACGGCGTTGAGCAGCTGCACGCCTTCGGCAAAAGGCCGCTGAAAGGCTTTACGACCCGAAATCAGGCCCTGGCCGCCGGCGCGCTTGTTGATGATGGCGGTACGCACGGCCTCGGCCTGGTCGGTGGCCCCGCGGCTTTCCCCGCCCGAGTTGATGAGGCCGATGCGGCCCAGGTAGCAGTTGGCCACCTGGTAGCGGGTCAGATCGATGGGGTTGTCGGAAGCCAGCTGGTCGTACATGGCCGGGAAGGTCTTGCCGAACTTGAGGGTCGAAAAGCCGCCGTTATTTTCGGGCAGCTTCTGCTTGATGATATCGGCCTGGATGGTCACGCCGAGGTGGTTGGCCTGGCCGGTGAGGTCGGCCGACACGTGGTAGTCTCTGTCCGTGGTTTTGAAGGCGTCGTTGCGGGTGTAGCACCAGAGCACCGTGGCCAGGCCCAGCTCGTGGGCCCGCTCAAAGGCCTGACTGACTTCCAGGATCTGGCGGTTGGACTGCTCGGAGCCAAAGTAGATGGTGGCACCGATGGCCGTGGCGCCCAGGTTCCAGGCTTCTTCCACCGAGCCGAACAGCACCTGGTCGAACTTATTGGGGTAGGTCAGCAGCTCGTTGTGGTTGATTTTAACCAGAAATGGGATTTTGTGGGCGTATTTGCGCGCCACCGTCCCGAACGTGCCAAAGGTGGTAGCCACGGCGTTGCAGCCGCCTTCCAGGGCCAGCCGGAGGATGTTTTCGGGGTCGAAATACATTGGATTGGGCCCGAAAGCGGACCCGGCGGTGTGCTCAATGCCCTGATCGACGGGCAGAATGCTCAGGTAGCCGGTGCCCCCCAGCCGCCCGTGCCCGTAGAGCTGCCCCAGACTGCGCAGCACCTGCGGCGAGCGGTTGGAAGGCCCGAAGCAGCGGTCCAGAAAGTCGGGCCCGGGCAGGTGCAGCAGCTCCTTGCCGATGGTTCGGCACTCGTGCTGCAGCAGGGCCTCCGTTTCGGCCGTCAGGTGGGGAAAGATGGAAGCCATTCGCGAGGTAGGGGAAAGACTGGGCCGGAAGGAAAGCAAATATAGGCCGAAAATCGGTGCGCCGCCGGGGCGTGGTTGCAAGTTGCGGCGGCGGGGCGCTACCTTGCCGCGGGATAGTGGGCCGCCCCGGGCCGCTGCTGCCCCTTCGCTTTTTTTAACCTCTGCCTCTCGTGAAGAAACAATCTATCTGGCTCCTGACCACGGCGGCCCTGGCGGCTTCGACGCTGCTGCCGGGCTGCGTGGCTTCCAAGAAATACGACGACCTGCGCGCCCGTCAGACCGCCACCGAGCAGGGCAAGGCCGAGGCCGAGCGCCAGCAGCGCCAGGCCGTGACGGAGCTCAAGAAAGCCAGCGACGAGCTGACCGAGCTGCGCCTGAACAACAAGCGGCTGATGGCCGACTCGACCCAGAACGGCAACGCCCTGCGCCGCACCCGCACGCTCTACACCCAGCTCACCGACAGCTACGACAAGCTGCTCCGAAACTCCGACCGCGCCATGGCCGATAAGTCGGCCGACTACAACAAGGTGGCCAAGGACCTAGCCCGCCGCGAGGCCGAGCTGGGCGAGCTGGACGCGTCGCTGAAGAAGAACCGCACTGAAATCGACAAGCTCAACGCTGACCTGCAATTCCGGGAAGCCAAGCTGACCGAGCTGACCAAGGCCTTGGCCGACAAGGACAAGGCCGTGAATGACCTGCGCACGAGCGTGAGCAACGCCCTGCGCGGCTTCCAGGGCACCGATCTGCAGGTGAAGATGAAGGACGGCAAGGTGTACGTGTCGCTTTCCGAGCAGCTGCTGTTTAAGTCGGGCTCGACCAAGGTGGACCCCAAAGGCCAGGAGGCGCTCAAGCAGCTGGCCGCCGTGCTCAAAACCCAGCCCGACGTGAACGTGGTGGTAGAAGGCCACACCGACAACGTGGCCTTCAGCCGCCCGGCCGGCGCCATGCAGGACAACTGGGACCTGAGCGTGCTGCGGGCCACCGAAATTGCCCGGCTGATTACGGCCGGGGGCGTAGAGCCCCAGCGCATCACCGCCTCGGGCCGCAGTCAGTACATTCCGGTAGCCGCCAACGACTCGCCGGCCAACAAGGCCCTGAACCGCCGCACCGAAATTATTCTGACGCCCAAGCTCAACGAGCTGTTCAAGATTCTGGACTCGAACTCGACAACGGCCACGCCGGGCAAGTAGCTATCCTTATCCGGGGCATCGGCCTCTATACCGTTGCCGGCAGCCATTCCGGCTGGTGGCAAGTCAATCCATTACCGTTTCCCTTCCCCTATTTTTTCCGATGATTCCATCTGCCTTTTCCCGTCTGCTGCCTCTACTGGGGCTGCTGCTGCTGCTTGCTCTCCCAACTCAGGCCACGCACATCGTGGGCGCCGAAATAAGCTACGCACCGGTGGCCGGTGACCACCGGCGCTATCTGGTCACGGCCAAAGTATACCGCGAAACCGTCAACGGGCAGGTGAATTTTGGGCCTGAAATAGAGTTGCATTGCCGCCTTAATGGCTGCAGTGCCGGTAACCCAACCAATTTCAAGGACCGGCTGACCCGGATCAGCACTTCCTTTCTGAGCTACACTGGGTGCACTGGAGGCCCCACGATAGAGCAGCAGGTATTTGTAGGGGAGGTGAACTTTCCGAATGTAGGCCTGTGGACGATGAGCCTGTTTGAAGCAAACCGCACGCGCAGCATTGTGAATCTAGTCAACTCAGATTTCTACACGATGTATGCCGAAGCCCAGGTGAATGTGCTGTCGGCCATGCCCGCCAATACGTCCCCGGTTTTTTCCTCTACGCTGCTGCCCTCCATCTGCGGCAGCCAGTTTCACCGCTTCAGCTTCGCCGCGTTTGATGCCGACGGTGACTCGCTGGTGTACCACATGACCGACCCGCAGGGTACGCCGGCCGGTGGTGTTGACTTCTGCCCGGCCCCCATTCCGGCTACGCCCTCGCCCCATTTCACCGTCAATAGTGCCTCCGGCGAGCTGGCTACGGGGCCCTTCACCCTGACCATTGGCAACTACATCATGGCCGTTCGGGTGGATGAATACCGGCGCGTGGCCAGCCAGTGGACGAAAATCGGCAGCGTGATGCGCGACATCATGTATCCGGTCCGGAGTAGTTCCGGCAACCTCAACCCGACCTTCACCACGCTCACCGTAAGCGGCACCACGCAACCCGTCGGCCAGCTGGTGCGCGTCAACCCGGGCCGGACAGTTTCGCTCACGCTGACGGCCACCGACCAGAACGCCGGGCAAGCGCTGCGCTTCAGCACCGACGCCCTTATTCCCGGGGTTACGCTGCAAACCCTGTCGGCCACCCAGGCCCGGCTGACGTGGCAGATACCGGCCAATCAGCCCCTGGGGCGGTATACCATTCCGGTGGTGGTAGCCGACAATGCCTGCCCGATTAACGGTACCGAAACCCGGACTCTTACCGTCCAGGTAACCAACCTGGTGTTAAGCTCCCAACCACCGCAGCCCCGCTTCGAGTTGTCGGCTTATCCGATGCCCTTCCGGGAGCAGGTGCGATTTCAGCTAGCGGGCCCGGGTGCCCAGCCCGTGCAGATTCTGGACGGCCTGGGCCGGGTAGTGGCCGAGTTGCGCAGCCAGGCCGACGGCACCGTGAGCTGGCGGCCGGCCGCTTCTTTGGCGCCGGGCCTGTACCTGGCCCGCACTCCCGACGGACGGCAGGTAGCACGTTTGCTGCGCGAGTAGCCGCCTACATTCCAAAAGCACAAGGGTCAACTCCGGTACTGGAGTTGGCCCTTGTGCTTTTCGAGCGAAGCCGATCCATCCGCTTTGATCCTGCCGGATGATTTACGGCTGCCACCACCCCGAGTCCAGGGCGCCGGCCGCTATGTCGGCCCGCTGCCCGGGGCGGGGCAGCACCAGGCGGATGCCCTGGGCGGCCGCGGCGGTGCGCAGGCGCTCCACGGGCTCAGTCCAGCCGTGAAAGGCCAGGTTGAACGTACCCCAGTGCAGAGGCAGCAGGAGCTTCCCGCCCAGAACCTGGTGGGCCACCAGCGCGTGGTCGGGCCCCATATGAACATCAGCCCACATTTCGTCGTAGGCCCCGATTTCGAGCATGGTCAGGTCAAACGGCCCGTAGGCCGCGCCGATTTCGCGGAAGCCGGATTCGTAGGGGCCGGAGTCGCCGCCGAAGAAGGCGCGGTGGGTGGGTCCCAGCAGGCACCAGGAAGCCCAGAGCGTGTTGTCGCGGGAGAGGCCGCGGCCGGAAAAGTGGCGGGCGGGCGTAGCGGCCAGCGTGTGCGTGGCGCCTACTGTTACCTCCTGCCACCAGTCCAGCTCGGTTATCTGGGCGGCTGGCACGCCCCAGCGCCGCAGGTGGCCGCCCACGCCCAGGGGGCAGTAAAACGGCACCCCGGTCCGGCTTAGCACCTTGATAGCAACCGGGTCGAGGTGGTCGTAGTGGTCGTGGGAGAGGATAACGGCATCCAGGGCCGGCAGCTGGGCCAGCGGCAGCGGGGCCGGGAAGAAGCGCTTGGGCCCAACCAGGGCCGAGGGCGAGGCCCGGGCAGCCCACACCGGATCGGTAAGAAACCGCTTGCCGTCCAGCTCAAGCAGGGTGGAGGAGTGCCCGAACCAGGTCACGCGCAGGGCTTCGGCGGGCACGGGCCGGGCCAGGGCCTGGGCATCCGCTTTGAACGGCCCCAGCGGCGGCTTGGGCTCCCGCTCTTCCGGGCCCGTGAGCCAGCGCCGGGCCATGCGGCCGTACTCGGCCGACATGCCCGTGGGCAGGGTGTTGAAGTATTTTTTACCGCTGAAGCGGGAAGGCGTTTTCATCAGCCAGGAGATGACAGGAAGTGGGCTAAGAGACAGATACCCCGTTAGCCAGGCTGCCAAATTCTTCCCCGGCAGACTTACCAGCGACGTACAGCCTGACGGGAAGAACGCGGCAGTGGCCACAATACTTTACGCCAGCGGCCTTTTCCCCAACAAAAAGCCGCCTGCTCCGGGCGGAACAGGCGGCCGCAACCCCAACCGATAAATTACCAGGGCATTCGTAGCGCGTCTTCCAGCTTGGTAAGCGCACTGAACCGGACTTTGGCCCGACCATAATGCAGCGTGCCCCGCGGTACGGCCCGGGCGGCGGCTTCTACTTGCCGAAAAGCAACTTTCGCCGGCGACCAGTCGAACCCGACAAACTCGGCCGGAAACGCGGTATGGCCATCAGCCAGCGCACTCCCAATAAGGTAGAGGCCCGTAAGCTTCCACCCATCGGCCACGCGCACCGCCCGGATTTTCATCTGCTCCTGCAGTATCTGCCCCGATTCCTGCACCTGGGTGGTGATTAGGCCCCGGGCCGGATCCAACGTATCAAGCATAAAGCCGTTGCTATCCAGATAATGGCGCAGCTCGGCCAGTACCGAATCCGGCCGGGCAGTAGTTTTTACCAGCACAACGTTGGCCCGGCCGAATGGTACCGTGGCCGCCGGGGGCTGCTGTTGGGCCGCGGCCGAAAGCGCCATGACCAGCAATGCGCTCAAGACGCCGGCAAGCTCACGGCCCCGCATTACCCGATGGCCTGCTGCAGGTCCTCAATCAGATCCTCCGCGTCCTCAATGCCCACGCTCAGGCGGATGAGCGAATCGGAAAGGCCGGCTTTGCGGCGCTCCTCGGCCGGAATGCTGGCGTGGGTCATGGTGGCGGGGTGGCCGCTGAGGCTTTCCACGCCGCCCAGGCTTTCGGCCAGCGAAAACAGCTGAAACTTCTCCAGCACGGCAATAGCGTCTTCCTTCACGTCGCCCTTCAGCACGAAGGAAATCATGCCGCCGAAGTCGTTCATCTGCTTGGCCGCCACATCGTGGTTGGGGTGGTCTGCGAAGCCGGGCCAGTACACTTTGCCCACTTTGGGGTGCGCCTTGAGGTACTCGGCCACTTTCCGGCCGTTTTCGCAGTGGCGCTGCATGCGGATGTGCAGGGTTTTGAGGCCGCGCAGCACCAGGAAGCAGTCCTGGGGGCCGGGCGTGCCGCCGCAGGCGTTCTGGAAGAAGCTCAGCCGCTCGTGCAGCTGGTCGTCGTTGACGACCACGGCACCCATCACGGTATCGGAGTGGCCGGCCATGTACTTGGTCAGCGAGTACATCACCATGTCGGCGCCCAGCGCCAGCGGGGTTTGCAGGTAGGGCGTGGAGAAGGTATTGTCGACCACCAGCAAAGCGCCGGCCTTTTTGGCCACGGCCGAGGCGGCGGCAATATCGATGACGTTGAGCAGCGGATTAGTCGGCGTCTCGACCCAGATAAGCTTGGTGCGCTCGGTCACGGCGGCTTCCACGGCCGTCATGTCGTGCATGGGCACGAAGTGAAATTTGATGCCGTAGGTGGCGTATACCTTCGTAAACAGGCGGTAGGAGCCGCCGTACAGGTCGTTGGTCGAAATCACCTCGTCGCCGGGCTGCAGCAGTTTCACGATGCAGTCGATGGCGGCCATGCCGGAGGCGAAGGCCAGGCCGTGCTTGCCGTTGTCGAGGGCGGCCAGGGCATCCTGGAGCTGGGTGCGGGTGGGGTTGTGGGTGCGCGAGTACTCGAAGCCTTTGTGGTCGCCGGGGGAGCGTTGCACGTAGGTCGAGGTCTGGTAGATGGGCGTCATGATGGCCCCGGTGGTGGGGTCCGGGTGCACGCCGGCGTGGATGGCTTTGGTACCGAATTTCATAGGAAGCGGGTGAAGAGCTGGGAAGGCGGGAACTTGGGGCCGCAAGTTAGGAATGTCAGAGAAGCTTTGCCGAACCGGGTTTGTTTGGAACTTGCGCGGCTGAACGTAAGACTGAAGCGTACGTTGAACCGGCTACTGCCGTCATTTTTCCACTGCCTATGGCTTTCCTGAAGGAACTGCTCCAAAAAAACGCTTCCACCCTGTTCTCCATGGTGCTGCTGGTGGCCCTGCCGGTGCTGGGCAGCTCGTCGCTGTCGTACATGCTCTACCGCAACCAGGCGCTGCTGCAAAATCTGTCCTTGGGGCAGGCGCTGGCGTATTTCGTGGTCATTGCCTTCACCATGGCCTTTGCCCTCACGCCCACCACCTTTGTGGCCCTGGCGACGGGCTTCTACCTGGGCTGGGCGGGCCTGCCGGGCATGGTGCTGGCCTACGCGCTGGCGGCCTTCGTGGGCTACGAGGTGGCCTGCCGTCTCGACCACGGCAAGATGACGACCTTCCTGCACCACTTTCCCAAAGCCGACGCCGTGATGCGGGAGCTGAAAACCGAAAGCTGGCAGCTCATCGTCCTCACGCGTATTTCCCCGGTACTGCCCTTTGCCCTGATGACGTTCGTGCTGGCCGTGATGCGCATCGACCGGCGGCGGTTTCTGCTGGGCAGCGTAGCCGGAATGCTGCCGCGCAGCCTGTTTTTCTACTGGCTGGGCACCAAAGCCCAAGACGTGTATGCCCTGCTCAACAACCCCGACTCGGGCACGGCCGGCAAGGTGCTGCTGATCGGGCTGGTGGTCGTGTCGCTGTTCGGCCTGTACTACATTTTCAACCGCGCGCTGCAGCGGGCCCTGGGCCGCAGCACCGGAACCAGCGAAAAAAATTAAAACTGACTTTCAGTCGCTTGCGTCCGTTTCGGGAGTTTTTTGCGGGAAAACCTGGCCCAAGGTTGGGCAACTGGAATGTTTGCCCCTATATTTGCATCTCCAAAACGGAAAAGATGGTTGTGTAGCTCAATTGGATAGAGCATCTGACTACGAATCAGAAGGTTTAAGGTTCGACTCCTTACACGACCACAGATTACTCCTGAAACACCCTGCAAGTCAAGCACTTGCAGGGTGTTTTCGTTTACAGGTAAAACAGCTGCAGGTTTCTCCTCAGGATGACGAAGTCAGCGGCCTGTTTGCTCCTTGTACGTTCAGCCCTGAGCCGGCTCTGTTGGGGCAGTTCAAAGCGATACCTGAATAATCTCCTCAGTAGCTGCTCAGCCCCTGACTGGAATCAGCGGTGTACGGGCGGTTTAAATCCAGCTTGACTCAGCAGCAAAAAGCGCCCCCGCCGGTAGGACGGGGGCGCTTTCACGGAGCAAAATACCGCGGCTACTGTCCTTTGTAGCGCAGCCGCCACACGGTACCGCCCGCGTCGTCGGCAATCAGCATGGAGCCATTGGCGCCTTGCACGAGCCCGAGGGGGCGCCCAAAAACCTGGGGCGTCCCGGGTTGGCCGGGGTTGACGTGCCAGCCGGTCACGAAGTTTTCGTAGCCGCCCACCGGGGCGCCCTGCGCGTTCATGCGCACCCGCACCACCTTGTAGCCCGTCCCGATTTTGCGGTTCCACGAGCCCCGGATGGCCACGAAGGCGTCGTTGCGGTACTCGGCGGGGAAGGTCGTCCCCCCGTAGAACATGACCCCGATGGCCGTTTCGTGGGCCTTAAACAACACCGAGGGCGTGCGCGTGGAGGCCGTGAGCGGGCTCGTAGCTTTCACCCGCGGGTCGCGTAGGGTGGGCGTGAGGTACACGTAAGGGTAGCCGTAGAAGTCGCCCGGGCGCACGGCCGTGAGGTAGTCCGGCACCAGCTCGTCGCCCAGGCCATCGCGCTCGATGCAGGTAGTCCACAACTGGTTCGTCACCGGGCTCAGGGCCAGGCCCTGCGGGTTGCGAATGCCGGCCGCGTAGGTGACGCGGCCCGTGCCGTCCAGGTTATACTCTTCAATCGTGGCCCGGCGGGGGCTGTCCTCCGGGCCGTGGTCGACGGCCGAGCCGATACCGACGTAGAGCTTGTTGGGACCAATGACCAGCGCGCGGGCCGCATGCTGCCCGCCCCCCAACAGCGGAGCCAGCACGGTGGGGGCACCGCTGGCCTTGGTCTGCCCCGACGTATACGGGTAGCGCAAAAGGGCATTGGTCGACGTGACGTAGAAGAAATTGTCTTTGAACGCCATGCCGTAGGGCACGAAGAGCATGCCGCCCACGTCCCAGACAAAGGTTTCGTCAACGGCGCCGTCGTTGTTGGTGTCGCGCAGGACGCTAATCTGATTCATGCCGCTTTGGGCCACGAATAGGTCGCCATTCGGGGCCACGGCCAGCGCGCGGGCATTGGGGACTTTGGCGAACAGGTTGATGGCAAATCCCTGCGGCACCTGAAAGCGGGCCCCGGCCGGCTGCTCCATGAGCACCTGCGGCCAGTTGACGGCCCCGGCCGTAGTGTCGGGGGCGGGCAGGTCGCTGACGCGCACGGTGACGTTGGGCGCGCTGATGACGTCGGTCGGCTGGTCGGCGTTGGTCAGGTCGGGCTCAGTAGGGTCGTCGTTATTATCGTTGCAGGCCGCCAGGCTCAGCAACAGGGAAGCGGTGAGGAAGTGGTTTCGCATGGCATGGGACGATAAGGCAGGCGTGAAAAACAACTGTTTAGTGCCCGGCCTCCTCTCCTTGAGCTGAAACAACCTTCGCCGGCAAAGCTTGCTTGCACTTACTTGGGTACGCCGGCCTACGGGAGAAAGTTGCCGACATTTCCGCCTGACAGCCTGGGTTTTACAGCCTGCGTCAGGCGGCCCCGGGTGCCCGGCAGCCAGCGGCGGGGCATCTCCCGTTGTGGCTCCGCCCCCGTTCCCCGTCTGTCTCTGGTGTTCTCGCTCGGGCAACCACCTCCGCTGACCGCCCTGGCCGCCCTGCTGAGCAAAAAGCAACCTGTACACTTTAGCCCCGAAGCTCACCTGGGCATCATCTCCGGCATGGAGGAGGCGTGGCGGCAAGGCAAGAAAACGGGCCGACCGCCGGGGGCCACGAAAGAGCAGGCGGCTTTTCTGAAAAAGCTATGCGGCAGTGGCCCGGCCGCTACCTTGCCGGTCATGGAGGACGGCGCGCCCGTAGTAGTGAGCTGAGGCCGGGCGCCCGCCCGAGCTGGCCCGTTTCTTCCCCACCGCGTTACCTCGCTCATGACCCTCGCGCTCCGCCCCGTGACCCCGGCCAACCTGGCCACGCTGCTGCCCCTGATGGCCGCCTTTTACCAGCACTTCGGCTACGCCCACCACCCCGCCGCGCAGCAGGCGCTGGCCGCCGAGTTCGTGGCGCACCCCGAGTGGGGGGCGCTGTATCTGCTGGACGAGGCCGGCCAGGCCGTGGGCTACGTGGCCCTTACCTACGGATTCACTTTTGAGCGGGGCGGGCGCTACGCCCTCGTGGATGAGCTTTATGTGGAAGGCGCGGCCCGCAGCCGGGGCGTCGGGCGCGCCGCGCTGCAGCTGCTGCAGCACCAGGCCTGGTCCGCGGGCCTGGTGGCCCTGTACCTGCAAACCGAGCCGTACAATGCCCGCGCGCAGCAGCTCTACGAGTCGGTGGGTTTCGTGGACGACGGGCGCCGCAACCTGGCCTGGTTTAGCGGATTAGGCTTATCCAAGGAGTGAGTACTCGTACCGCCGCTGCTTAAACCGGAAGATAGTTGTCTGTCGGCAGCGCAGGCTGCGCGTGAATTAACGGCCTTTGGGGCCAGGAAAACGCTCGTGAGGCGGGTAAAGAGGGCAAGCACCCGTTGCTGCAACCCGGTGAGCATGGTCAGGAGCCCGCACTTCGACCCAAAGACGGTTCGGCGGCCAGGGCCAGCTCCATGGGGTCGCCGATGTCGTGTACGACCGGGCTGCGGTAATACTCATACGGGACAGGGAAAGCGGGCGGGTAAGTTTAGGACTTGGGCAAATCGGGGCGCAGAGGCGTGTCCAGGTTCAGGCCCTGCTCCTGCTGGGCCGCGGGCGACGAGCCGGCGGGCGGCACGCCCAGGGCCATTTGCGCCGTGCGCCAGCCCAGCTTCACATCGGCCCAGAGGTGGCCGGGGGCCTCGTGGCCGTAGGCGCGGTAGCGGCCGGGCAGCACCGGCCCCTTGGCCTCCACGGCCTCGCGGATGCGGACGGCCCACTGGTCGAACTGCGCCATAAACGGGTCGTCCTGCACCATGTCTTCGGCCTGGTCGTCGGAATACTTTTTGCCGTAGCCGGTTTCGGCGTATTGCCAGAGCTGGTCGGGCACTTCCACGCCGCCGTAGCGGCACTGCCACACCAGGGGCGCGTAGGTATCGCGCATATTCTCGAAGGGTTCGTGCGCGGGGTCGAAGTACTTTTTGTGGCGCAGGATTTTGGGGCGGCCCGTCTCGTCCAGCTCGTCGCCGCCCCCGTCGCCGTAGCAGAAGAAAGCGGCCGTGCGCCCCTCCAGGTGATTGAGGCTGAGCTTTTCCCACTCCGGCGTGTGCTCCAGCGCCATGGCCTTTTCGGGGTTTTTGTGGTCGATGAGGCTTTCGTCGGGGTTGCCGCCGTTCATGCACACCAGCCTATCGAACATGAGCTTGAGCGTAGACGAAGGACCGTACCAGTTCACCGGTCCGATGATGCACCAGGCATCGGCCTGGTCGAGACGGCTGTACAGGTCCAGGTCCCACATCAGGTCGGGCTCGCGCCGGCTGTTTTTCTCGTAGCAGTTGCAGGGCCACACGCACAGGGCCATGCTGGTACTCACGCAGGCATTGCAGCTCTGAATTTTGGGCCGGCCGTACACGTTGCCCAGGTCTTCGGTGTCGATGTCCCAGGTGGCGGGCAGGCGGTCGGCCAGGCGGTTGAGCAGTGTACGGGCTTTGCTGTCCACGCCGGGGCAGTTGTACTCGCGGCGGTTGGAGCCGGCAAGGAGCAGCACACGCAGGCGGCGCGGCGGGGAGGCGTTCTGGTCAGTTGGGGTGGGCATGGGGCGAGTACAAGCTAAAAAATTAACGTGGGCCGCGCTAGTGCTCCGGTTGGTGGGCGGGGCGGGCAATCGGCTGGACTCCTGCTGTTACGGGCCGGCCGGAGCTGGGGCCGTAACTAGCATGGGTTTTATCAGGCGGCCGTCAAGTTGCCTGAAAAAGCACCCGCATTCGCGCCGTTTGGGCACCGTGCGGGGGTCAATTCCGGTATTTGGTGCAGCTTTGTTCGCTAGTTCAGCTATTCCTAAGACTCTCCTACCCGCCCATGTCCACTCCCCTCGTTGCTCCCCTGGCCGCCGATGCCAACCCCGAAGTCGCGCAGCTGGCCACTTTCTTCAACGAAACGCTGGGCTTCTGCCCCAATAGCGTGCTCACCATGCAGCACCGCCCGGCCATTGCCAAAGCCTTTATCGAGCTGAACAAAGCCGTGATGGCCAACCACGGCCGCGTGACCAGCGCCCTGAAGCGGCTTATCGGCTACCTCAGCAGCCATGCGGCGGGCTGCCAGTACTGCCAGGCCCACACCATTCTGGCCGCCGAGCGCTACGGCGCCGAGCAGGAGCAGCTCGACCACATCTGGGAGTTTGCCACCCACCCTGCGTTCAGCCCGGCCGAGCGGGCGGCACTGGCCTTGGCCGTGGCCGCCTCGGCCGTACCCAACGCCGTCAACGACGCCCTCAGCAATGACCTGCGGGCGCATTGGAACGAGGGCGAAATCGTGGAAATTCTGGGTGTGGTGAGTTTGTTCGGGTTTCTCAACCGCTGGAACGACTCGATGGGCACCAGCCTGGAAGACGGGGCCGTGGCGGCCGGCCAGCAGCATCTTTCCGGCCGGGGCTGGCTGCCCGGGAAGCACGCCTGAGGCGGCGTCTGTAGCGCGGGCAGGGGCTGGTTAGAGAGAGGGTGGCCTGCCGACAACCGGGCGCATGGCCGCCAAAAAAGACGAGGCCGACCGGCTGCGTCCCAGGCGGCTGCGTAAGCAGGCGGATGGTTACCCGCCGTTTTGTTTTATCCTCGCTCGCCCTGGCCGCTGCCGCCGTGGCCCTGCCCCTTGCCTTACCCGCCATGACTGCTGCGCCCATCCGCCCCAAGCTGCTGATTTTCGACGTCAATGAAACCCTGCTCGACCTGGGCAAGCTACAACAGGCCGTCAACCAGGAATTCAAGTCCGAAACGGCCTTTAAGCAATGGTTTGCGCTGCTGCTCCAGTATTCGCTGGTCGATACCGTAACCGGGAATTACCACAACTTCGGGCAGATTGGCGACGCGGCCCTCGACATGCTGGCCCAGGCCCTGGGCCAGCCGGCCCGCCCGGCCGGCCGCAAAAAAGAGCTGCTCACGCTCATCACCGAGCTGCCCCCGCACCCCGACGTCATTCCCGGCCTCACGACCCTGCAGAAGGCCGGTTTCCGCTTGGTCACGCTCACCAACTCGCCCGATGCCACGGTGCAGAAGCAGATGGCCTACGCCGGCCTCACCGGCTTTTTCGAGCAGCTGCTCAGCATCGACTCGCTCAAGCGCTACAAGCCCCACCCCGACACCTACCGCACCACCTGCGAGCGACTGAAGGTGGCCCCCGCCCAGACCATGCTGGTGGCTGCCCACGGCTGGGACACGGCCGGGGCCCAGCGGGCGGGCCTACAGGCCGCGTTCATTGCCCGCCCCGGCCAGCAAACTTACCCGCTGGCGCCCGCGCCCACCCTCACCGGCCCCACCCTGCCCGACATTGCCCGCCAGCTGCTAGGCTAAGCCCACCGGGCCGGAAAGCCCGCCGGGCACGGAATGGTTACCTTGCGGCCATGAACAACCGCCTGCTCCTACCCCTGGCCATGCTCGTGCTGGCCCTGCCCCTGGCCAGCCGCGCCCAGCAAACGCCGGCCCGCACGGCCTCGCCGCTGGCCGTGGGCACCGTGGCTCCGGCTTTCAAGGGCCTCGATGCCGCCGGCCGGCCCGTCGAGCTGAAGCAGCTGCTGAAAAAGGGCCCGGTGGTGCTCTACTTTTACCGGGGCCAGTGGTGCCCCTACTGCAGCAAGCAGCTCAGCCAGCTGCAGGATTCGTTGCAGCTGCTCACGGCCAAAGGGGCGCAGATAGTGGTGATTACGCCCGAAACCCAGCAAAATATCGGCAAGACCGTGGAAAAGACCAAAGCGGCCTTCCCCATCGTGTACGACCGTAACTTCGCCATCATGACGGCCTACCACACGGCCTTTACCGTGGACGCGCCCACGGCGCAGAAATACCGCGGCTTCGGCATCGACCTGCGGCAGGCCAATGGCGCGCAGGAAGACGTGCTGCCCGTGCCGGCTACCTACGTCATTGGCCGCAACGGCCGCATTAGATACGTGTACTTCAACCCGGATTATAAGCAGCGGGCCTCCGTGCGCCGCATTGCCGCCGCGCTGTAAGCGGCTGAAAATTGTATAACTCCTGAGCTGAATCCTGTATACCTCCCCCTTGACAGTCTCCGTACTTTTGTAAGCACCTAGGGGTGGTCCCTTTTAACTCCGCGTGAAACGCCTCACCAGCTTTTTCCTGCTCTTTGCCTATCTGCTGTCCAGCCCCGGGCTGGTGTACAGCATGCACTTCTGCGGGCAGGCGCTGACGGCCGTGACGGTGGCCGACGCCGCCGATAAGCACTGCTGCTGCCAGGACACGGGCACCCCCGACTGCGACTGCTGCCACGACCAGGAAGTAGTCAGTGCGGCGAAAGACCTCAAGCTCACGGCCACGCACTTTCTGCTGCAGGCGCCCGACGTGGCCCCGGCGCCCGCCGTAGTGCAGCTGGTGTGGCAGCTAGCCCAGCTTGCCTACCCGGCTAATGAGCCGGCCAGCCGCCTGGTAGCCCACGCGGCCCCGCCGCCCGAGTGCCCGGCCTACGTGCGCGGGCACGCCTTTCTGATTTAGTTGGTGGGATGACGCTCGTCTCCCCCGGCCAGTCGGCCGGGGGGCTTTGGTGCGTGCTGCTGCTTCCCGCGGCGCGCATCCGCGACAAGCCAACCGGGCCGCCGATGTCCCCGCTCGGGGTTTCCGGCGCCGCGGCGCTTCCCATATTCTTGCTGCTAATCAGCTATGATTGAGCGACTCATTTCCCTTTCCCTGCGGAACCGCTACCTCGTACTGCTGCTGGCCGCCGGTTTGTTTGCCTGGGGCGCCTATTCGGTGCGCGAAAGCAAAATCGATGCCATCCCCGACCTGTCCGAAAACCAGGTCATCGTCTTCACCGAGTGGATGGGCCGCAGCCCCCAAATCATGGAGGACCAGGTCACCTATCCGCTGGTGACCAACATGCAGGGCCTGCCCAAGGTGAAGTCCGTGCGCGGCACGTCCATGTTCGGCATGAGCTTCGTGTTCCTGATTTTTGAGGACGACGCCGACATCTACTGGGCCCGCGAGCGGGTGCTGGAGCGCCTCAACTACGCCCAGCGCCTGCTGCCCAGCGGCGTGACCCCCACCCTGGGGCCCGACGGCACGGGCGTGGGCCACGTGCTCTGGTACACCCTCAAGGCCCCCGGCCTGGACTTGGGCGAGCAGCGGGCCTTGCAGGACTGGTACGTCAAGTTCGGCCTGCAAAACGTGCCCGGCGTGAGCGAGGTGGCCTCTTTCGGCGGCTTCCAGAAGCAGTACCAGGTGACGGTAGACCCCACCAAGATGACCTACTACGGCATCACGCTGCCGCAGGTGCTGGCCGCCGTGCGCAGCAACAACAACGAGGCCGGCGGGCGCAAGTTCGAGCAGTCGGGCGTGGGCTACATCATCAAAACGACGGGCTACATCCAGGATATGGCCACGCTGGAAAACGTGCCGGTCATCACCAACGGCACCACGCCGGTGCGCATCCGCGACGTGGCCACGGTGCAGATGACGGGCGAAGCCCGGCTGGGCATCATGGACCTCAACGGCGAGGGCGAGGCTGTGGGCGGCATCGTGGTGATGCGCTACGGCGAAAACGCCGACGCCATGATAACGCGGGTGAAGGCCAAGATGGAGCAAATCCGCGCCGGGCTGCCCCCGGGCGTCTCGTTTCAACTGGTGTACGACCGCAGCGGGCTGATTCAGGATTCGGTGGATTCCATTAAGCACACCCTACTGGAGGAAATGGTGGTGGTGTCGCTGGTCGTGCTGCTGTTCCTCTTTCACTGGCGCAGCGCGCTGAGCATCCTGATTCAGATTCCCATCACCATCGCTACGAGCTTCATCTTACTCAACGCCTTTGACATTTCCTCCAACATTATGTCGCTCACCGGCATTGCCCTGGCCATTGGCGTCATCGTCGACAACGGCATCGTGATGACCGAAAACGCCTACCGCAACCTGGCCGAGTACCAGGCCGGGGAGGAAGCAGATGGCCCACCGGCTCCTCCAGCCACTCCCACCTGAACGTCATGCTGAGCTTGTCGAAGCATCTCTACCGCTTAGTTGAACGGCCTGACGAAGCGGTAGAGATGCTTCGACTCCGCGTTGCTTCGCTCAGCATGACGACCTTTTTCGGTTACCGATTAGCCGGAACCGACAACCAAAATCAACTCCCATGGATAACCAAAAGCGGCTCGAAATCATCGAGTCCTCCAGCAAGCAGGTGTCGCGGGGAATCTTCTTCTCGACCATCATCATCGTCACTTCCTTTTTGCCGGTGTTTCTGCTCACCGGGCAGGAGGGCAAGCTGTTCCACCCGCTGGCCTGGACCAAGAGCTTTATTCTGATTATCGACGCTATTCTGGCCGTGACGCTGGCCCCGGTGCTGATTTCCTTTTTTTTAAAGGGCAAGTTCAAAACCGAGGACCAGAACCCGCTCAACCGCTTCCTGGAGCGCGTGTACTCCCCCATGCTGCACTGGGTGATGCGCTGGCGCAAAACCACCATTGCCATCAACGTGCTGGCTTTGCTGGTGAGTATTCCGCTGGTGATGAGTTTGGGCACCGAGTTCATGCCGCCGCTCAACGAGGGCTCCATTCTGTTCATGCCCGTGGCCCAGCCCGACGTGTCGAACACGGAGATGAAGCGCATCCTGCAGGTGCAGGACAAGATTATCAAGCAGGTGCCGGAGGTGCTGAGCGTGCTGGGCAAGGCCGGCCGGGCCAGCTCGGCTACCGACAACTCGCCCATCAACATGATTGAAACCATCATCCTGCTCAAGCCGCGCGAGCAGTGGCGGGCAGGGATGACCAAGGCCAAGCTGATTGAGGAGATGAACGGCAAGCTCCAGATTCCGGGCGTGGTGAACGGCTGGACCCAGCCCATCATCAACCGCATCAACATGCTGAGCACCGGCATCCGCACCGACGTGGGGGTGAAGGTGTACGGCCAGAACCTGAATACCATCAACACCGTGGCCAACCAGGTGAACGCCGCCCTCAAAGGCGTGCCCGGCGTGGAAGACCTGTACGTGGAGCCCGTGACGGGCGGCAAGTACCTGGAAATCGACATGAACCGCCCCGAGCTGGCCCGCTACGGCCTCACCGTGGACCAGGTAAACGAAGTCGTGGAATCGGCCATCGGCGGGGCCCCCATCGCCAGCACCGTGGAGGGCCGGCGCCGCTTTGCCATCAACGTGCGCCTGGCCCAGGACTACCGCAACAGCCTGGCCGACCTCAAGCGCATTCCCATCCAGACGGCCAGCTTTGGGCCGGTGCCGCTGTCGGCCGTGACGACCATCCGCTACGCCGAGGGCCCGCCGATGATAAGCTCGGAAAACGCCCAGCTGCGCGGCGCGGTGCTCTTCAACGTGCGGGGCCGCGACCTGGGCAGCACCGTGGACGCGGCCATGCAAAAGCTGCAGAGCCTAGAAAAGAAGCTGCCCCAGGGCTACTACCTGGAGTGGAGCGGGCAGTACGAAAACCTAATTAGCTCGCAGCGCACGCTCAAGCTGATTCTGCCGCTGGTGCTCGTGGTGATTTTCGGGGCGCTGTACTTCGCGTTTCACTCCGTGCGGGAAGCGTTTATGAGCCTCATCACCATTCCCTTCGCCCTGATTGGTGGCGCCTACATGGTGTATTTCTACGGCGTGAACCTGTCGGTGGCGGTGGCCGTGGGCTTCATTGCCCTGTTCGGGCTGGCCGTGGAAACGGGCGTCATCATGGTCATCTACTTGAATGACGCCATGCAGAAGCTGGTGGCGCTGAAGGGCAACTCCCGCGAAACCATCAGCAAGGAAGACCTGCAGGAAGCCGTGTTTCACGGCGCGGCCAAGCGCCTGCGGCCTAAGCTGATGACCGTTTCGGTGTCGCTGTTCGGTCTGGTGCCGGTGCTCTGGGCCACCGGCACGGGCTCCGACGTGATGCTGCCCATCGTGCTGCCCATGATAGGCGGGGTGTTCACCTCGGCCACCCACATTTTGCTCGTCACGCCGCTCATCTTCCTGTACACCAAGGAGTACGAGCTGCGCAAATTCGGAAAAATCGATGTTCTCGAAGTCTCACATTAACAGTTGGATGCAGCCTCGGCTCCGTCCCGTTCGCACTATGAAACACTGGCTTCATATCTCCCTGTCTTCCCTGGCTTTGCTGGTTGCCGGCCGGCCGGCCGCCCACGGCCAGGCCATGAGCAAGGACATGCACATGGCGGCCCCCGACGGCCCGGTGCTGCCGCTCGATTCGGTGCTGCAGCTCGTGGAGCGCCGCAACCCGGCCGTGCAGCAGTACGCCTACCAGGCGCGGGCAAAGGAAGCGGCGGTGGCCGGCGCCAGCAGCTGGGAAGCGCCCAAGCTCAGCGCCGGCTACTGGATGACGCCCTACAACCAGCGCCCTATTAAGGAGATGAACAACGGGCAGGGCGAGGGCATGCAGATGGTGTCGGTGGAGCAGATGCTGCCCAACCCGGCCAAGCAGCGCGCCCGCCGGGAGTTCCTCAGCAGCCAGGCGGCCGTGGTGCAGGCCGACCAGCAAAACACCGTGGTGCAGCTGCGGGCGCAGGCCAAAACCCTGTACGTGGAGCAGGCCGTGCTCACCAAAAAGCTGGCCGTGCTGGACGAGAACGAGGAGCTGCTGCGCTTCCTCATCAAGCTGGCCGAGGCGCGCTACCCCTACAACCTGGCCACGCTGCCCAACATCTACGACGCCAAGGCCCGGCTGGAAATGCACCTCAACGACCACCGGCAGGCCGCGGCCCGGGCCGTGCAAAACCAGATTGCGCTCAACACGCTCATGAACCGGCCGCGCGGCCAGGCTTTTGCCGTGGACACCGCCGTGCTCACTGCCCCAACCCTCGCCCTGGCGCCGTTGGATACGGCCACGCTGGCCGGCCGGCGCAGCGACATCCGCCGCCTGGACCGGGCTCTGACCACCGTGCGCCTGAGCCAGAACCTGGAAGCGAGCCGTCGCCGGCCCGACTTCGGGGTGCGCTACGACCACATGCGCGGGCTGGGCCGGACTCCCAACCAGTTTACCGTGATGGGTATGGTTTCCATTCCGCTGGCTCCGTGGGCCGCCCGCGAGTACAAAGCCAACACGGCGGCGTTGGGCTTCGAGGCCCAGGCCCTGCGCAAGCAACGTGAAGACGTGCTCAACGAAGCCAGCGGCCGGCTGGCCAGCCTGCAAACCGACCTGACGCTGCGGCGCGAACAAACCCGGGCCTTCGAGCGCCGCATTCTGCCGGCCCTGCGCCGCAGCTACCAGGCCACGATGCTGGCCTACGAGCAGAACACCGGCCAGCTGTTTCAGGTGCTTGAAGCCTGGACCACCCTCAAGCGGACCCGGCTGGAATACCTGGACAACCTTCAACAGCAACTCACTCAGCAAATAGCGTATGAAAAAGAGCTGGAACAATAGCCCGCTGCGAGCCCGGCTCGTGCGGGCTGCTTTGCCGCTGGCCCTGCTGCTGGGCGCCTGCCAATCGGATAAAAAGCCGGCGGACGCCACCGGTAAAACGGAGGCCCCGGCCGCCGATGCGCACAACCACGAAACGGCGGGGGACCTATTCACCTGCCCCATGCACCCGCAAATCATTCGGGACCAGGCCGGTGACTGCCCCATCTGCGGCATGGACCTCGTGAAAAAGCCCAAGGCGGGCGGCACCCAGGCCCCGGCCAGCGCCAGCCTGCAGAACCTGCTCCGCTCCCCCGACGCCACGGTGGTCTCTACCCAGGCCACCGTTTACCCAACCACCGGCGCGCCTGACCTCACGCTGACGCTGACCGGCCGGGTGGAGTACGACACGCGCCGCACCGAGGTCATTGCTGCCCGCTTCGGGGGCCGCATCGAAAAGCTGCTCATCCGCTACAACTACCAGCCCGTGACCAAGGGCCAGAAGCTGCTGGAGCTCTACAGCCCCGAGCTGGTGACGGCCCAGCAGGAGCTGATTTTTATTCTCACCCACGACGCCCAAAACCAGACCCTGCTGCGGGGTGCCCGCCAAAAGCTGCGCCTGCTGGGCCTGACCGACGCGCAAATAACCCGCACCAGCGCCACCCGCAAGCCCGCGTATTCGGTGGCCATCTACAGCCCATACACCGGCTACGTGGTGGAGCAGCCCGCCCAACCCGGGGCGTCCCTGCCGCCGCCCCCCGCTCCGGCCGGGGGCGGCATGAGTAGCGGCGGCGGTGACCCCATGGGCGGCGGCGCTCCCGCGGCGAGTAGTATGCCCGCCGCCACTCCAGCCATGCCAGTCGAAGCCGGACTCACCCTGACCGAAGGCGCTTACGTGACGGCGGGCCAGACCCTGTTTCGGGTGGTGAATACCCAGCAGGTGTGGGGCGTGTTCGAGCCCCGGCCCGACGAGCTGGCTGCTCTGCAGGTGGGCCAAACCATCCGGGTGCTGCCCGAAAACAACCCGGCCCGCGCCCGGACCGCCCGCATCGACCTGATAGAGCCCTTCTTCCGCGAAGGCGCCCGCACCGGGGCCGTGCGGGTGCACCTCAGTAACCCTGGCGGTCAACTGCGCAGCGGTGCCCTGCTCACCGGCACCGTTAGCGTGACGGCCGCGGGCGGGCTGTGGCTGCCCCGGGCCGCAGTGGTAGACTTGGGCAACCGCGAGGTAGCTTTCGTGCGCCGCAGCGACGCTTTCCAGGCCGTGCCGGTGCAGACCGGCCGGCGCAGCGCCGACCGGGTGCAAATCCTGCAGGGGCTGAGCGAGCGGGACGCGGTGGCCACCAACGCCCAATTTCTGGTCGACAGCGAAGGGTTTGTGCAAACCGCCCGAGCCCCGGCCTCCACCCTACCCCCGACATCGACCCCATCCAAGACCGATTACCGTGATGAATAAGCTTCGTAAGCTGCTCCCCCGCTGGACCCGGGGGCCCCTGCTGGCCTTGGCGCTGCTGGCGGGCCTGCTCACCTTCGGGGTCGGCGCGTGCCAGAAATCCGCGCCCGAAGAAGCGCACGCCCACGAAGGTGCCAGCACCCACTTCACCTGCCCCATGCACCCGCAAATTGTGCGCGACGAGCCGGGCAAATGCCCCATCTGCACCATGGATTTGGTGAAAGCGACCAAGCAGGCGGCCCCCGCTAAACCTGTTGCGGGCCCGGCCACCGCGACGGCGGCGCTTACGCATTACACCTGTCCCATGCACCCGCAAATCAGCCGGGAGCAGCCCGGAAAATGCCCCATCTGCAGCATGGACTTGGTAAAAACGGCCAAAGCCGCGCCGGCGGCTACTCCCCCGGCCGGGGAAGTAGCCGCCGCGCCGGAAGTGATGCTAAGCGCGCAGCAGCGGCAGCTCGCCAATATTGGGGTGGCCGCCCTGGGCACCGGCAACAGCGGGTCGGGCAGTGGCACCGTGCTCACGGGCACCATCACGGCCAACGCCAACCAGACCCGCACGGTCAGCAGCCGGGTGGCCGGGCGCGTCGAGCGGCTGTTTGTGCGCCAGACGGGCGAATCCATTCGAGCGGGAGCCCCACTGGTGGCCATCTACAGCGAGCAGCTGCAGGCCCTGCAGCAGGAATACCTGCTCAGCCTGGCCCAGCTACGGGCCGTGGGCACGAGCGTGAACCAGTACGGCCGCTTAGTGGCCAGCGCCCGCCAGAAGCTGCGCCTGCTCGGCATGACGGACGAGCAGCTCCGCACCCTGGCCGCCACGGGCCGCCCCACTTCTTCGCTGACGTTCTACAGTCCGCAAGCCGGGCTGGTGCAAGCAGTTGGCGTGACAGAAGGCCAGTACGTGGGCGAGGGCGCGCTGCTTGTGTCGCTCACCAACCTTTCCTCGGTGTGGGTGGAAGCTCAGCTTTACCCCGGGGAAGTAGCCGGCATTCAGCTGGGCCAGTCGGTGCAGGTGCAGGTGGCCGGCCTGCCAGATACCTACCCTGGCCAGGTGGTCTTTCTCAGCCCCGAGCTGCAGGCCAACAGCAAGGTGACGCTGCTGCGCGTGCAGCTGACCAACCCCGGCGGGCGCCTGCAGCCCGGCATGCAGGCCAACGTGCGCCTGGCTGCTAGCCGGGGTACAAGGACTCAAACGCTGACCCTGCCCCAGGACGCGGTGCTGCGCGACAGCCGCGGCAGCTACGTGTGGCAGCAGGTGGACCCCGCCGGCCGCTTCCGCCGCCTCAAGGTCACCACGGGGGTCGAAACCGACGAAACCGTGGCCATTACCGGGGGCGTGGCCGCGGGGGCGCAGGTGGTGGTCAGCGGGGCTTACCTGCTGGAAAGCGAATACGCCCTCTACCAGGGCACCGCCCCCATGGCTGGCATGGACTCCAATATGCCGGGCATGGACATGCAGAAAAAGCCGGCCCCCGCCCAGCCCGCGCCGGCCATGGACCCCAACATGAAAATGTAATCAGCGGGCTGCTCACCCTTATTAGGTATCTATGAGCAACCTGGACGACAAGCGAGCAGAGACGTAGACCACGTCAGACTCAATGGGAGTGTTAGCTTAATAACTGAGGTGCTCCCAATTACTGGACCGGCGTGGAGTAGAAAAAAAGCGTTTTCGGAGGCGTTAGAAGGGGTCGAAAAATCCTCCAATACCCAGGCGTTTACTGCAGGGCAGTCTAGCCGCTAATGCCGCCATTGTTCACTCTCTTGGAGCGTGTCTGGGAAGGGAGTAAACGCTACAAGAAAGCGCGCGAGCAAGCTACAAGAGGATCTACCAGGCTCCTTCCTGCTTATGATTGAGGGCTATCAACCCCTTACTGACTCGCAGTGGCAAGTTATGGAGTTGCTGCTCCCGATGCATTGGCGGCGGCGCTTGTGTTTGCGCTGGGTGCTCAACAGCTTACCTCATCGTGTGGCGCACGGGCTTCCCGCGGCGGCGGCCGAACAAAAAAAGGCGGCCTTTTACAAGACCACCTTTTTTTATTCTCTCCTGCTGCCGGCATTTACAGCCTGCCAGGCTGGGCTGTGGTTAGGCTCGGTCGAAACGGCCGAGATTCATCATCTTGCTCCACACCGCCACGAAGTCCTGCACGAACTTGTCCTGGGCGTCGGAGCAGCCGTACACCTCGGCCAGGGCCCTCAGCTCGGAGTTGGAGCCGAAAATCAGATCCACGCGGGTGCCGGTCCACTTTACCTCACCGGTCTTACGGTCGCGGCCCTGGAAGGCGTTTTGCGCGTCGGTCGTTCCTTTCCAGGTGGTGCCCATAGCGAGCAGGTTCACGAAGTAGTCGTTGGTCAAGGCACCCGGACGGTCGGTGAAGACGCCGTGCTGCGAGTGGTCGAAGTTGATGTTGATGGCCCGCAGGCCGCCAAACAACACCGTCAGCTCGGGCGCGGTCAGCGTCAGCAGCTGGGCTTTGTCAATCAGCATCTCCTCGGCCGCCGCCTGGTGGTGGGACTTCAGGTAGTTGCGGAAGCCGTCGGCGGCCGGCTCCATGGCCGCAAACGACAGCACGTCGGTTTGCGCCTGGGAAGCATCGGCGCGGCCGGCAATGAACGGAACCGTCACCTGATGCCCGGCCTGGTGCGCCGCCTGCTCCACGCCGACGCCGCCCGCCAGCGCAATCAGGTCGGCTATCGAAACCTGCTTGCCGGCAGTCTGGGCGCCGTTGAACTCCCGCTGAATGCCTTCCAGCTTCTGGAGGACCTGCGCCAGCTGCGCCGGGTTATTTACTTCCCAGTTGCGCTGTGGGGCCAGGCGCAGGCGTCCCCCGTTGGTGCCGCCCCGCATATCGGAGCCGCGGTAGGTGGAGGCGGACGCCCAGGCCGTGGAAACCAGCTGGGATACCGACAGGCCGGCAGCCAGAATCTTTTCTTTCAGGGCCGCGACATCCTGCTCATCAACCAAGGCGTGGGTGACGGCCGGAATGGGGTCCTGCCAGAGCAACTCTTCCGTGGGCACTTCCGGGCCCAGGTACCGCTCTTTCGGACCCATGTCGCGGTGCGTGAGCTTGAACCAGGCCCGGGCGAAGGCATCGGCGAACTGGTCGGGGTTCTCGTGGAAGCGGCGGGAAATGACCTCATACGCCGGGTCTACCCGCAGGGCAATGTCGGTGGTGAGCATGAAGGGCGCGTGCTTCTTGGCCGGGTCGTGGGCATCGGGAATGGTGCCGGCGCCGCCGCCGTTCACCGGCCGCCACTGGTGCGCCCCGCCGGGGCCCTTGGTCAGCTCCCACTCGAAGCCGAAGAGGTTGTCGAAGTAGTCGTTGCTCCACTGGGCGGGCGTACGGGTCCAGGCGCCTTCGAGGCCGCTGGTGATGGTGTCGCCGCCGTGGCCCTGGCCGAAGCTGTTGCGCCAGCCCAGGCCCAGCTCTTCCATGCTGGCGCCGGCGGGCTCCTTGCCCACGTGCTCGCCGGGGTTGGCCGCCCCGTGGGTTTTGCCGAAGGTGTGGCCGCCGGCAATCAGCGCCACCGTCTCTTCGTCGTTCATGGCCATGCGGCCGAAGGTTTCGCGGATGTCGTGGGCGGAACGCACCGCGTCGGGCTCGCCGTTCGGGCCTTCCGGATTCACGTAGATCAGACCCATCTGCACGGCCGCCAGCGGGTTGTCGAGCTCCCGCTTGTCGGTGTAGCGCTTGTCGCCGAGCCACTCGGTTTCGGGGCCCCAGTAAATGTCCTGCTCGGGCTCCCACACGTCGTCGCGCCCGGCGCCGAAGCCGAAGGTTTTGAAGTTCATCGACTCCAGGGCGCAGTTGCCGGCCAGCACAATCAGGTCGGCCCAGGAAATCTTCTGGCCGTACTTCTGCTTGATGGGCCACAGCAGCAGGCGGGCCTTGTCCAGGTTGGCGTTGTCGGGCCAGCTGTTGAGGGGCGCAAAGCGCTGGGCGCCGGAGCCGCTGCCGCCGCGGCCGTCGCCGATGCGGTAGGTACCGGCGCTGTGCCAGGCCATGCGCACGAAAAACGGGCCGTAGTGGCCGTAGTCGGCCGGCCACCAGTCCTGCGAGTCCGTCATCAGCGCAAACAGGTCCTGCTTGACGGCATTCAGATCCAGCTTCTTGAACTCGTCGGCATAGTTGAAATCCTTACCCAGCGGATTGGACATCTCCGCGTGCTGGCGCAGAATACTCAGCTTCAGCAGGTTGGGCCACCATTCGCGGTTAGTCCGGCCACCGCCGGCGCTTTGCTTCAGCGCCCCCGTGCTAAACGGACATTGGGCGGCCGGCTCGTTCAGTTCGTAGAGAATTGAATTTTCCGGGGGGAGGTTATGCAGGTTGTTGTCCATCTTGAAATTGGTTTTTATTCCGTGCCATTACAATGCATATGTACCTGAAAAGTTTGTGCTTTCACTTAGGAGGCTGGGCGGGCCCTGGCTCCTCTCCCGCGCAACCCGGACTTGCTGCGGCCGGCACCAGCAACCGGCACAATCCGTACTTTTGCCCCATGCGCCTGTTAGCTCTGTTTTTTGCCTTCTACTTCGCCGGCCTCTCGTGCCTGAGCTGCGCGGACGAAGTAGCAGCGGGCCAAAACCAGCGGCAAACCACGGTGGCCGCCAGGCCCCCCTCCGACTGCCGCCCTGCCGGGCCGGGCGACTGGTGTTCCCCGCTGTGCCAATGCCACTGCTGCGGTGGCGCGGTGCTGGCGCAGGCGCCGCTGCCGGCCCTGGCGGCAGCTTGCGCTGTTGGGTGGGGTAGTGCCGGGCGGCCCGGCCAGCTGGTGGTCGCCGCCCCCACGCGGGCATTCGGGGCCGTGTGGCAGCCCCCGCGGGCCTAGTCTTTCTTTTTTTTCCTGCCGACTGCCCTGCACCGGTAGCTTGGGGCGCGGCGCGCCGGGGCGGCCGGGCAACAGGCACCCCGGCGCCCGGCGAGCAGGATCCTTCCGAAAGCATTAGACCTAACCCCCACCCAGCGGATGTTTGACCGGCTGATTTATTTCTCCATTCACCACAAGCTCATCATCGGGCTGCTGACGCTGGCCCTGGTGGCCTGGGGCAGCTACTCCCTCCGGCACTTACCCATCGACGCGGTGCCCGACATCACCACCAACCAGGTGGTCGTGTACACCGTGGCGCCTTCCCTGGCGGCCAGCGACATTGAGCGGCTGGTTTCGTTTCCCGTGGAGCAGAGCGTGGCTACCATTCCGGACCTGGAAGAAGTGCGCTCCTTTTCGCGCTTCGGGCTGTCGGTGGTTACCATCGTCTTCAAAGACAACGTGGATATCTACTGGGCCCGCCAGCAAATCAGTGAGCGGCTGCTGGCGGCGCAGGAGCAGATTCCGCCCGGCACCGGCCGCCCCACCATGGCCCCGGTAAGCACCGGCCTGGGCGAGATTTATCAGTACGTGCTGCGCCCGGCGCCCGGCTACGAGCAGCAGCACGACGTGCGGGAGCTGCGCACGCTGCAGGACTGGCTGGTGCGCCGGCAGCTGCTGGGCACACCCGGCGTGGCCGACGTGTCGTCCTTCGGCGGCTTGCTCAAGCAGTACGAAATTGCCCTCGACCCTGCCCGGCTACGCTCCCTGGGCGTGACCATGGACCAGGTTTACCAGGCCGTGGTGCGCAACAACGCCAACTCCGGCGGGGCCTACCTGGACGTAAATCCGCAGTCCTACTTTATCCGCACCGAGGGCCTGGCGGCCACACCCGAGGATCTGGGCAACATTGTCGTGCGTCAGACCGAAAGCGGCCAGCCCGTGCTGGTGCGCGACGTGGCCCAGGTGGGGCTGGGGGCGGCCGTGCGCTACGGGGCCATGACCCGCAACGGGCAGGGCGAGGTGGTCGGCGGCGTGGTGCTGATGCTCAAAGGCGCCAACGCCAACGAGGTGATTGCCGCGGTGAAAACGCGTATGGCCACGGTGCAAAAGACGCTGCCCCAGGGCGTGCTGGTGGATGTGTACCTGGACCGCTCCGAGCTGGTGGGCCGCGCCATCGGCACCGTGACCAAGAACCTGGCCGAAGGCGCCCTGATCGTCATTCTGGTACTGGTACTGTTTCTGGGCAACTGGCGGGCGGGGCTGGTCGTGGCTTCGGTGATTCCGCTGGCCATGCTGTTTGCCATCAGCCTGATGCGCCTGTTTGGGGTGTCGGGCAATCTGATGAGCCTCGGCGCCATCGACTTCGGGCTGGTCGTGGACGGGGCCGTGATTATCGTCGAAGCCATTGTGCACCGCCTGCACGGCGGGCCGCGGGCCGCCCCGGACCGCCTGAGCCAGACGCAGATGAACGAGGAAACCTACCAGGCGGCTTCCGGCATTCGCTCCTCGGCCGCATTCGGCGAAATCATCATCCTGATTGTGTACCTGCCGCTGCTGGCCCTGGTGGGCACCGAGGGCAAGATGTTCCGCCCCATGGCCCAGACCGTCGCCTTCGCCATTCTGGGCGCCTTCATCCTGAGTCTGACCTACGTGCCGATGATGTCGGCCCTGGCCCTGAGCCGCAACACCCAACCCCGGGAAAATTTCTCGGACCGGATGATGGCCTTTTTCACCCGGCGCTACGAGCCCATATTGCGGTGGGTGCTGCGGCAGAAGGTACTGGTGCTAAGCGCGGCCGTAGCCCTGCTCGTGGGGGCCGGGCTGCTGTTTCGCACGCTGGGTGGCGAGTTTATTCCCACGCTGGCCGAAGGCGACTTCGCGGTGGAGATGCGCACTTTGGTGGGCAGCTCGCTGGGCTACACCGCCGACAAAACCCAGCAGGCCGAGCGTATCCTGCTCCGACAGTTTCCGGAGGTAAAAGAAGTCGTGGGCAAGATCGGGTCGGCCGAGATTCCCACCGACCCCATGCCGGTGGATGCGGCCGATCTGATGGTGGTGCTCGAAAAAGACCAGGCCAAGTGGACCTCCGCCACCACCCAGGAAGAGCTGGCCGAGAAGATGACCAGGGCCGTGAGCGTGATTCCGGGCGTCACCTTCAGCTTCCAGCAGCCCATTCAGATGCGCTTCAACGAGCTGAGCAGCGGCGTCAAGCAGGACGTGGTGCTGAAGATATTCGGCGAAGACCTGCGGCAGCTCGGCCGCTACGCCCGGCGGGCCGCCGCCCTGGCCCGCCAGGTGCCCGGCGCCGTAGACGTGTACGCCGAGGAAGCCACGGGCCTGCCCCAGATTGTGGTGACGCTGGACCGCAACCGCCTGGCGCAGTTTGGCCTGAGCGTGGAGGAGGTAAACCGCACCGTGCAGACGGCCTATGCCGGCCAGACCGCCGGGCAGGTGTTTGAGCAGGAGCGCCGCTTCGACGTAGTGCTGCGCCTGCGCGCCGACCTGCGCCAGGACCTCAACTCGGTGAAGCAGCTCTTCATTGCCACGCCCCGCGGCGAGCAGGTTCCGCTGGAGCAGGTGGCCACCGTGGCACTGGTCGACGGGCCGAACCAGATTCAGCGCGACGACGCCCGGCGCCGCATCACGGTGGCCTTCAACGTGCGCGGCCGCGACGTGGCAGGCGTGGTGCAGGACCTGCAGGCCCGCATCGACCGGGACCTGCGGCTGGCGCCCGGCTACTTCGTGACCTACGGCGGGCAGTTCGAGAATCTGCGCCAGGCCACCGACCGGCTGCTGGTGGCGGTGCCCGTGGCCCTGGGCCTGATTTTCGTGCTGCTGTTCTTTACCTTCAGGTCGCTGAAGCAGTCGGTGCTGATTTTTACGGCCATTCCGCTGTCGGCCATCGGCGGGGTGCTGGCGCTGTGGCTGCGGGGCATGCCCTTCAGCATCTCGGCCGGGGTAGGCTTCATTGCCCTTTTCGGCGTGGCCGTGCTCAACGGCATCGTGCTTATCGGCTGCTTCAACCAGCTCAAGGCCGAAGGCGTCACCGATCTGGTGGAGCGCATCCGGCGCGGGGCCGAAGTGCGCCTGCGGCCGGTGCTGATGACGGCCACCGTGGCCTCGCTGGGCTTTCTGCCGATGGCGCTGGCCCAGAGCGCCGGCTCGGAAGTGCAGCGGCCCCTGGCTACAGTGGTCATTGGCGGCCTGATTACGGCTACGCTGCTCACCCTGCTGGTGCTGCCGGTGCTGTATGCCTTGTCGGAGCGAAAGGCCCCTAAACCAGCGTTTCCGGACCAAGCGCCCACCCTAGCCAACGCCCGTATCCTGCACCAGACGCGGGGTGGCTTGGTCCTGCTCCTGGGGTTGCTGCCGCTCAGCAGCTACGCCCAGCAGGCACCGCTTTCCGCGACGCAGGCCGTCACCCAGGCGCTGCAAACCAACGGCACGGTGCAGGCCGCCCAGGGCGCGCTCGAAGCCCAGCAGGCCGTCCGCCGCGGGGCCGTCGACGTGCTGGGGCGCACCACCGTTCAGGGCACCTACGGGCAGTTCAACTCCTACCGCAACGACAATCAGATCAGCCTCACCCAGCCCCTGAGCCTTCCGGGCGTGTACCGCAGCCAGGCCCGCCTGGCCGACGCCCAGGTAGCCACCCGCGAGCTGGAGCTCACGCAGGTGCAGGCCGAGCTGCGCCGGCAGGTGCGCCTGAGCTACGAGCAGGCCGTGTACGCCCGCCACCGCCTGCGCGTGCTGGGCGGGCAGGACAGCCTCTACGCCGAGTTTCTGCGGGCCGCCAACCTACGCTTCAAAACCGGCGAAGTGGCCCGCCTGGAACCCGCCACCGCCCTGGTGCAGCAGGGCGAAACCCAGGCCCGGCTGCACCAGGCCCGCACCGACTACGCCGTGGCCCGGCGCCAGCTGCAGGCCCTGCTGCAGCTGCCAGCTCCCGTCGCCGTGGCCGACAGCCTGCTGCGCCCCCTGGCCCTGGCCACCGCCCCACCGACCGCCGCCGTCGATACGGCGCGGCCAGCTCAGAACGCGCAGGCCCGGGTACTGCAGCAGCAGGTACTGGAGCGGCAGGCTGCTACCCGCGCCGAGCAGGCCCAGGGCCTGCCTGGCTTCGCGCTCGGCTACTTCAACCAAAGCCTTATTGGCCCGCAGACCGTGGGTGGGGTGGGCGGCCCGGAGCGCTACTACACGGGTGGCAACCGGTTTCAGGGCGTAACGGCGGGCGTTGCGCTGCCCCTCTACCGCAAGCCCCAGCAGGCCCGGGTGCAGGCCGCCCGCCTGCAGGAGCAGGTGGCCCAAACCCAGGCCCAGCGCTACCTCACTGAGCTGGCCGCCCGCGTCGACGAGCTGCAGGCCCACCGCCGGGAGCTGGTGGCGCGGGTGCAGTTCTACGAGCAGACCGGCCTGCCCCAGGCCGCCGTAATCACGCGCCTGAGCACCCGCGCCTTCAAAGCCGGCGAAATGGGCTTCTCCGAGTACCTGCTCCATCTCGACCGGGCGTTGCAGCTGCGCACGGCCCACCTCGACGCGCTGCTGGCCCACAATCAAACCATCATCGAACTGGACTATCTGCTCGGCACCGCCGCGCCGTAAGCCCTTCTTCTGCCCCTCCCGGATGCGTACTTCCCATCTTACTCTGGTGCTGCTGAGCCTGACTCTGGCCGGCTGTGACTCCCGACCTAAAGCCGCCGCCCCGGCCGAAACCACCGGCGAAGCCGCCGAGGCGGCGGAAGCCGACCCCGAGCTGGTGCTCCTGTCCGCGGCCGAGCAGCAGGCCGGCGGCCTCGGCACGGGCCGGCTAACCACGCGGCCCATGGGCACGGGCCTGGCCGTCACGGGCACGCTGGACGTGCCGCCGGAAAGCTCGGTGGCCATTACGGCCCCACTGGGCGGCTTCGTGGAAAACACGACGCTGCTGCAGGGCACCCGGGTCAGCAGGGGCCAGCCGCTGGCCGTCATCCGCAACCCGGAGTTTGTGCAGCTCCAGCAGGACTACCTCGAAACGAGCAGCCGCCTGGACTACGCCCGCACGGAGCTGGCCCGGCAGAAAGAACTGTATGAGCAGGAAGTAGCGCCCCAGAAAAACTACCAGCGGGCCCAGGCCGACTACAACGCCCTGCGCGTGCAAACCAGCGCCCAGGTGGCCCGGCTGCGGCTGGCCGGCCTGCCCGTGGGGGGGCGCCTCGTGAGCACGGCCACCCTGCGCGCGCCCCGGGCCGGCTTTGTCAAGACCGTGAACGTGACCGTGGGCCAGAGCGTAACGGCGACGGAAACACTGTTTGAACTCGTGGACCCCGAGCACCTGCACGTGGAGCTCACCGTCTTCGAAAAAGACGTTGCCAGGCTTCGCAAGGGGCAGCTTATCCGTTTCACCCTGCCCGGCGACTCGGCCGGCGGGGGCCCCGAGCGCACGGCCCGCGTGTACCTGATTGCCCAGGCCATCGGTGCCGACCGCACGGTGCGCGTGCACGGGCACCTGGACCAGGAAAACGACCGGGCCCTGCTGCCGGGCCTGTACGTGCGGGCCACCATCGAAACCGGCCGCACCGACGTGTCGGCCCTGCCCGACGCGGCCCTGGTACGCTTTCAGGAGCAGACCTACGGCTTCGTGGTCGAAGCCCCGGGCCGCTACCACCTGGTGGCCCTGCCCACCGGCCGCAGCGAAGACGGCTTTACCGAAGTGCTGCTGCCCCCGGACCTGCCCGCTACTACCCTGTTCGTGACCGAGGGAGCCTACTCGCTGCTGGCCAAGCTGAAAAACGCCGCGCAGGAGGAGTAAGCCATAGTCGGGCAGGGGCCGGAAAACCGCGGGACGGCCGCCGCTGGCCACTGACCGGGCTGGCTACGAGGCACTTTTTGAAGCTGGCAGGATTGGCCGGAGCAGCCGGCTGGGGAAGTAATTGTGATTTATATGTTTGTTATTGCCCGCACCGGCTGGGCGTGCCGGCTTTATCCTTTGCTCCGTTATGTCTGCTTCCCCCTCCCCGTCTTTTGCCCCTGCCCTGCCGCTTACGCTGGAGGCCGCCCACCAGGAAATTCAGGCGCTGAGAGCGGCGCAGGAGCAAGCCGGGCCCGCCCCGGCCGGGGACGCCGCCAGCCAGACCTACCTGGCGGTGCTGCTGGGCTCGCTGCACGAGGGGTTCCTGCTGCTGGATGCCGCCAACTGCGTGGCGCTGGTCAACGAGTCCTTCGGCCAGCTGCTCGGCCTGCCGGAGTCCGCTATTGCGGTCGGCATGCCGAGCCCCGAGCTGGTGGCGCTGGTGGCTTCCTGCCTGACCGACCCGGCCCCGCTGCATACCACCATTGCCGCGCTGCGGCAAACGGCCCCGCTGGCGCCCGCGTACGGCATTCCGCTCTTTACCCACCGGGGCCTCATTCTGGAGCTTGATTTCATTCCCTGGCAGGATGAGGCGGGGCAGGAGTTCAAGCTGCTGCACTGCTGCGACGTGACGGAGCGGCACCGCACGGCGGCCCAGCTGCTCACCTTGTCGCGCTTTCCGGAGCAGAACCCCAACCCGGTGCTGCGCTACGGCCGGCAGCGCCAGCGCCTGTACGGCAACCCGGCGGCCAACCGCCTCGCCGCCGAGCTGCCGGAAGCGGAGCGCCTGCGCCTGCGCGAGCTGGTCCACAGCTGGTCGGCCCAGGCCCTGGCCAGCACCGAAACGGGCCGCTACGAGCTGCAGGTGCTGAACCGCTACTTCAACACCTGCCTGGTGCCCAACGTCGCCGAGGACTACGTGAGCATCTACATGGTGGAAGTCACGGACCTGAAGCAGATCCAGCAGGTGCTGACCGACCGCGAGAAGCGCTACCGCGACCTGCAGCACTACACCCAGGCCCTGATTTGCACCCACACCCTGGACGGCACGGTGCTGAGCCTGAACCCGGCGCTGGTGAACCTGCTGGGGTATTCGGAGCAGGAGCTGGTGGGCCGCTACATGGCCGCGGTGATGCCCCTGGACGAGCAGCAGCCCTTTAAAGGCTACCTGGAGCGCATTGCCCGCGAAGGCGAGGTGCAGGGCGTGCAGCGCATTCAGCCCCAGGGCTCCGACGCAATCCACTATTTCCTCTACCACAGCGTGCTGGTGCGCGAAACCGGGCAGACGCCCTACGTGATTGTGCACTCCCACGAGATTTCGGAGCGCGTGGAGGGCGAGCGGGCCCTGCGCCAGGCCAAGCGCGAAGCGGAGGATGCCGCTCGCGCCCGCACCAACTTTCTGGCCAACATGAGCCACGAAATCCGCACGCCGCTGAACGGGGTGCTGGGCATGGCCGCGCGCCTGACCAAAACGGCGCTGAACCCCCAGCAGCACGAGCTGGTGGGCATCATCCGCTCGTCGGGGCAGCACCTGCTCACGGTTATCAACGACGTGCTCGACATTGCCAAAATCACCTCGGGCAAGCTGGAGCTGAACCTGGAATCGTTTAACCTCTGCGACTCCATGGCCCAGGCTGTGCAGCCGCTGGCGCTGCAGGCCGCCGAAAAGGGCCTGATCTTCGAGGGCACGCCCCTGCGCGACAGCTGCCCCTACCCCTGGGTGCAGGGCGACGCGCACCGTCTCAACCAGATTCTGATCAATCTGGTCAGCAACGCCATCAAGTTTACGCCCGCCGGGGGCCGGGTGCGGGTGGTGGGCGAAATGCTGAGCGAAACCGCCGACACGCTCACCGTGGAGTTCCGCGTGACGGACAGCGGCATCGGTATTGCCCCGGAAAAGCTGGACCATATCTTCGAGAACTTCACCCAGGCCTACACCGACACGGCCCGCAGCTTCGGCGGCACGGGCCTGGGTCTGAGCATCAGCAAGGCTCTGGTAGAGCACATGGGCGGCACGCTTTCGGTGCGGAGCCAGCAGCACCAGGGCAGCACGTTCGCCTTCTGCCTGACGCTGCCCCGCACCAGCGCCCCGGCTACTGCCCTGGCCGCCGCGGAGTACGACACCGGCGCCCTGCACGGCCGGCAGATGCTGCTGGTGGAAGACAACGAAATAAACCGCGTGGTGGCCCGCATGCTGCTCGAGGAATGGGGCATTGCCCTGGATGAAGCCGAAGACGGCCCGGCGGCGCTGCGCTGCCTCGAGCTGAAGTACTACGACCTGGTGCTGATGGACATTCAGCTGCCCGGCATGAACGGCGTGGACGTGACGGCCGCCATCCGGCAGCACCCGGATCCGCGCCGGGCGGCCGTGCCCATTGTAGCCCTCACCGCCAACGCCTTTTTAGCCGATGCCGAGCAGTACCTGGCGGCCGGCATGAACGACTGCGTAGCCAAGCCCTTCGACGAAACCATCCTGTTTGCCAAGCTCCGGCGGCTGCTCACGCCCGCGGCCCCGCTCTACGACCTGGTCCAGCTGCGCGCGTTGTCCCGCGGCAAGCAGGCTTTCGTGCACACCATCGTCCGCTCGTTTCTCACCAACATCCCGGTGACGCTGACCGAGCTGCAGGCCGCCGCCGCCGCCGCACACTGGCCCGAAGTAGCCCGGCTGGTGCATCATATGAAGCCCAACCTGGTGGCCTTCGGGGTTAGCCAGGCCGAGCCGCTGGTGGCCGAGCTGGAGCAGCTGGCGGGCGCCGGCACCGCCCCGGGGGCGGCCCCGCGGGCGCAGGCTGTGGTAGCCGAGCTGGCCCACCTGATGCAGCAGGTGCTGCTGGCTTTGCCCCAGGAGCTGGAAACTACGGCCCTGTAAGCGGCGCCGGAAGTCGGAAGTCGGCCGGAGGCCCGGCCTGAACCCGGCTTTTGGCCCGGCCTGCTGCTTCGGCCCGCGGAAGCAGCCGCGGCGGCGTTTCACCTGGCCGCTTACTGCAGTGGAAAGGACGAAACGGCGCCAGAACGTACCCGGCTTGTGTGTATCTTTGCCGGCCGCCGGGCGTTTTCCGGCGTCAACCTCTGCCCGGCCGGGCGGCGGGCCTGCTCCTGGGCAGCTAATCTGGCCGGGTCAGCCAACGTTTCGGGTGGGTTGGCTGTTATCCATCCGTCTGAGGCTGCTCATTTTTTTGTTTTCTGCATGTCCAATTCGATTTCCACTGATATCTGCATTATCGGCGCCGGGCCGGTAGGTTTGTTCGCCGTGTTTGAGGCTGGTTTGCTGAAGTTGCGCTGCCACGTAGTGGACGCGCTGCCCCAGGTGGGCGGTCAGCTTTCCGAGATTTATCCGAAGAAGCCGATTTACGATATTCCCGGCTTCCCCGACGTGCTGGCCGGCGACCTGGTCCGCAACCTGATGCGGCAGATTGAGCCGTTTCACCCCACGTTCACGCTGGGCGAGCGGGTCGAGCATTTCAAAAAGCTGGCGGATGGCACCTTCTCGCTGACGACGGCCGACGGCACCGAGATTCTGTGCAAGGCCATTGCCATTGCCGGCGGCCTGGGCTCGTTCGAGCCCCGCAAGCCCGCCATCGAAAGCCTGGAAACCTACGAGGCCGGCAAGGGCGTGTACTACATGGTGCGCGACCCCGAAACCTTCCGCGACCAGCGCCTGGTTATTGCCGGCGGCGGCGACTCGGCCCTGGACTGGACCATTTTCCTGGCCGATGTGGCCAAGGAAGTCACCCTGGTACACCGCGGCACCACCTTCCGCGGGGCCGCCGACTCGGCCGAGAAAGTCAAAAACCTGCACGACGCCGGCAGAGTACGCCTCGTGCTGAGCAGCAACGTCACTCACGTGCACGGCCCCGAGGCGCTGGAGTCGGTGACCATCACCGCCAACGGCGGGGAAACGGAAAACCTGCCGGTCGACTCGTTTATCCCGCTGTTCGGCCTCACGCCCAAGCTGGGCCCCATCGGCGAGTGGGGCCTGGAGCTCGAAGACGACGCGGTGAAAGTCAACACGCTGGACTACTCCACCTCCGAGCCCGGTATCTTCGCCATCGGCGACATCAACACGTATCCGGGCAAGCTCAAGCTGATTCTGTGCGGCTTCCACGAGGCCGCCCTCATGGCCCAGGGCGCCTACAAGCACATCTTCCCCGACAAAAAGTACGTGCTGAAATACACCACGGTCAACGGGGTACCCACTCTCTAGTTTTTGGTGATTGGTTTTTGGTCGTTGGTATCTGTGCGGTACCGAAGACCAAAAACCAAAAGCCACAAACCACAAACCAGCCAAATGACCGAAGAAGTACGCGTATATGTGGAGGAAGCGCCCGGCCAGCGGCGCGAGGTAGTGGGCCCGACCGATATGGGGCTGAGCCTGATGGAGCTGCTCAAAGCCGATGGCTACGACATCCAGGCTACCTGCGGCGGCATGGCCCTGTGCGGCACCTGCCACGTGGAAGTGCTGGCCGGCCCCGAGCTGCCCGAGCCCTCCGACGATGAGCTGGCCATGCTCGAAAGCCTGCCCGTGATGAGCCAGGGCAGCCGTCTTTCCTGCCAGATCCGCCTGTCGGAGCGCCTCGATGGGCTGGTGGTGCGCCTGATGCCCCAGGGCACGTAGGCTAGGCACAATTCACCAGCTCATACCGCGTTAAGGCGGCATGACTATTTCTACTTCTTGTGCTTGTCTCTTTTACCGCGGCCTGTGGGGCTGCGTTTTTTTGTTGGCCGGCGGCCTTGCACCGGCATACGCCCAGCGGGGTGCCGAGCTGAGCTTGAGCGGCGGGGCCGTGCTAAGCCGCGCCGCCCTGACGCGGTACAACCTGCCCGATAATTTTCGTACGGTGGCCGGGTTCAATACCGGAGCCGCGTTGCGCCTTACGCTGCCCGTGCGCCCCTGGCTGGGCCTGGGCTTCGAGCAGCGCATAACCGGGCTGGCGCAGCAGTTTACTTACCGCTCCGGAAACAGCCGCCGGGGTGCCGGTATAGGCAGCCAAACCTTGTACCAATACGGCGTGCGGGCCGTGCTCTACGATGTGTGGCTGCCCGGGCCGCGCTGGGCCCTGGATGTGGCCCTGACCGGCTCCTACGCCCTGCCGCTCTATGGGTCATACCAATACACTGGTCTGCTTTGGCATACTGCCGCTGACACCCGCCCCACCCCCACTCATCCCCTGATAGCCGTGACCGAAGCCCAGCGCGGCGGCACACCCATGGCCGGGCTGGAAGCCCTGCTACGCTACGAGCTGAGCCCAAGACAGACCCTGTTGCTCACGGCTACTTACCAGCGCGGCCTGCGTCAGTTCAGCGAAGTCCGCTCAACCCAGGCCGACTTCCTCGATGATACCGGGACCGTGCAGCAGGGCAGCTTCGTAGCCAGCACCCGCGGCTCTTACGCTACCGTGCAGCTCGGTTACGGCCTGTGCCTGGGCCGCTCGGAAGACCAACCAAATCTTCCCACCCGGCGTAACCCAACACCCCGTTACAGCCACGACGCCTCCGAAACTGACCCTGCTCAACCAGACCCAAGCGAGTAGCTCCCGGCCACGAGGCAAGGACCAGGGAGTTGGTCAGCTCCTAAAACAAGGAGCCGCAACCCGACCGGGCGCGGCTCTTTGCTTTAGGAGCTTTATCCGGTAGCTAGCGGCGGCTGGTCTTGTGCACCACTTTCTTTTTGGCAGTACCCGATTTGCTGGTTGCCTTGCGCTTGCTGCTCGCACGGCGGTGGGCAGAGCTGGCACGGTGGTAGGTGCGGCGGACGGCCGGCTTGGCGGCCGGCGCGGCGGCTTCTTCCACCTCGGGCTCCTTGGGGCCCACAAACGAGGCCTCGGCCGTGGCCTGCTGCTGGGCTTCTTCGTGGGCCGCGCGCAAAGCAGCATCCTGCTTGCGGCGCACCGGCATCAGGAAATCCCGCTCGGCCCGCTCCCGGACGGAAAGCTTTTCCTCCCCGGGCAGGGCCGTTACCGACACGGCCGCGGGGCCTTTAGCGTCGGCTGAGGATATGTTTTTTTCTTCCTGCGCAAAAGCCGGGGCGCTGCCCAGCAGCAGACCGGCGAATAAATAGAGGCTTTTCATCAACTGCGTTGCAAAAGATCGGAAGGCGCAAAAGTACGCCCGTTGAGTTCCCGCCGCAAGACCACAATTTTGTTCAGTCGTCCAAACGGCCTGCCCGGCGCGTGGCCCCGGCCCGCCGCCCGAAAAATCCTGCTTTTTCCTACTTCTCCCCTAGTGCGCTGATTTGCACCCGCGTACCGGCCGAGTGGGCCGCAAATTCCGGCGCGTACAGGCACTGCAGCTGGGCCAGGCCACCGGAAAAATCGCCGCTCTGGGCGGCCCGCAGGCGGTATTCGAAAGTGTGGGTGCCCTTGGGAAAGAAGCCGATGAAGAAGTTGGTGGCCGCGTCGCGGGGGCTTTCGTAGTAGCCCAGCCCGCCCTGGTAGCGGTAGCCCGAAGTCTGGCCGATCAGCTCCAGGCCGGCGGCGCGCTGGTCCTTGAGGTGCACGTATTCCAGGTCCCGGTCGGCGCGCAGCACCAGGCGCACCACCAGCACGTCGCCCACCCGCAGGGGCGTGGCGGCGGTGAGGCGCGCCAGCACGGGGCCGCCGGCGGTGCGCTGCTCCCGATACAGCTGCCGCTCCAGCTGCAGGCCGGTGGTGGCCGCCGTTATCTTATCAATCTGCTCGAAATACTGCCAGTGCAGCGCGCCCCAGGCCACGCCGGCGTCGGTTTTCTGCACCGTCACCCGGCCCTGGGCCGGCTGCACGGCGGCCGCGGCCCAGGTGGTTTTGGAGTAGCCGGTGCCGGCCTGCCGGGCGGTGGGCGTCACCTTTTCCCCAGCCACCGTCACCAGCACGGGCTGGGTGGGTCGGAGCCAGTCGGAGCCGCGCAGCAGCAGGGCATAGCAGGCATCGGCGGTGGCGCGGGTGCTTTCCCAGTTCTGGACTTGCTTCTGCTTGAGCAGCCACAGCTTCATCTCATCCACCGATTTCTGGTCGTGCAGCACCTCGTCGTAGGCTTCGATGAGCGTGGCCTGGGTTTCGGTGGGCGCCTGGTGCCAGTAGTAGCCGCCGCGTACTTCCTTCCAGTACATGCCCAGCTCGGGGCTGTGCAACGCATTCTCGCTGAGGGCCGTCAGGATATCCTTCGCCGCGGCGGGCTGGCTTTTCTGGCGGTGCAGGGCCAGCGCCAGCTGGGCCTGCAGATAGCGCGACCGGGTGGGCCAGAAGGCGGCGGCCTGCTGCTGGTAATAGCTCTGCGCGGGCTGCGCCGACTTGGCCACGGCCGGCGCGGGCCAGAAGCTGCGGGCGTACAGCGCCTGAATCTGAACAGGCGCCAGGTGGTCTTTTGTCAGGTCCACGCCTTTCACCTGGCGCAGCTCGGCGTAGTCGCGCTGCAGCTGCTCGTCGAGGTAGCGCAGGGCGTTTTCGAGCAGCGGGCGGGCCTGCGCATCCTGGCTGGCATCGAAGGCGCCGAGCCGGCGCAGCTTGCCGAAGCCGGCCACGACGAGCTGGGTGATGTAGCGGTCGGCGGGCATCTTCTCAAACCACGGAAACGCGCCGTCGGGCTGCTGCAGCTGGGCTAGCGCGGTGAGGGCGCGGCTGGTTTCGGCCCGCAGGCGGGGCTCGTCAAACAGCTCGGCCAGCCGCCGCAGCCGCTCGGTTTCGCTCTGGGCATCGCGCACCCAGGGCGTTTCCTGCAGCAGCAACGCTTTCAGCTCCTGGTTCTGCTCCAGCTTGCTGGTGAGGGTGGTTTTGTCGCCACTCTGGGCGGTGCGCTGCCACTCGGCCAGCACCGTTTTCAGGCGGGGGTTGCTCTGCAGGATTTTGGCGGCCATCAGGTTGGCGTAGAGGCGGCTGAAGACCTGCTCGGAGCACTCGTAGGGGTACTCCATCAGGTGGGGCAGGGCCTGCACGGCGTACCAGGCGGGGTTGTCGGTCATTTCCAGCGTCAGCGAGTAGTGGCGGCGCGTGGCGGAGGTGGTAGTCGTCAGCTTCTTCAGCTCAAACTCCCGGGTGGCCGGCCCCACGATGGGCAGCGGCAGGCTTTCGGTGATGAGCAAACGGTTGGGCAGCACCGGCAGCGTGTTTTCCTCGCCGTCGGAGAAGGTAGCGACTGGTTGGTTTCTCGTTTTCCGCTTTTCGTTTCTGGTCTTCTTGCCTTCCGCTACGGCTTGACCTTCGGCTACCACCCGGTAGGTCAGGGCTTCCAGCGGCAGCTGGCCCTCGGCGGTTTCCGGAATGCGCAGCTCCCAGCTCAGGGCCGCGCTCTGGTTGGCGCCCAGGTCGAAGGGCACCTGGCCGGGGCTCCTGAGCAGCTTCGGGTCGAGGGGCTGCTGGGTGCGGGCATCGAAGAGCAGCAGCTGGGCAGTGCCGCGCAGAGGCTGGGCGGTGAGGTTGCTGAGCTTGGCGCTAAGGGTGAGCTGGTCGCCTTCGCGGAAAAAGCGCGGGGCGTTGGGCGTCACCTGCAGCTGCTTCTGGGTCACCAGCTCGCGCCGGAGCAGGCCGGTGTGCAGCCGCTGGTCGTGGGCCAGGGCCAGCAGCTGCCAGCGCGTGACGGCTTCGGGCATCTGAAACTCGAGCACCGTTTCGCCCTGGGCATTGGTGCGCAGCTCCGGCAGCCAGAAGGCCGTTTCGCGGAAGTCGGTGCGGGCCTGCACGGCGCTCAGGTCGGGCGGAGCAGTGGGGCGCGGACTGGCCGCGCCCGCCAGGCCGCTCAGATCCGCGGGGTTGTCGGTGTTGCTTTGCACGGTTTCACTATCCATCATCTGGCTGGCGGCAGCTTTGCTCACGGAGCTGCGCATGGCGCGCGGTGCGGCCATCACCGCCTGCCCCGACGAGGCGGACATCTCGTAGAGCATGCCGCCGCCACGGCCCGCTTCGAAGGCTCCCCAGGTGTTGAGCAGCGGGTACAGCAGCTCCGGCGGGTAGTCGCTCAGCTTGCGCAAAAACAGCACCCGGGAGCTCAGCGGCCCAAACTCGCCCTGCCAGACAAAGCGCATCGGCGCGTAGCTGCTGCCAAAGGCCGGCGGCTCGAAGGCGTGGGGCCGAAAACTATCCAGGGACTGATCATAGAGCGTGGCCAGCAGCTCGGCCGCGGCGGGCTTGCCGTCGGCCTGCCGAATGGTGATGCGCCAGGTTTCCTGCTGGCCGGGCTGCAGCTTGTCGCGGAAAGTAGCGATGCTCAGGCGCAGCGGCGCGGGCGGCACTACCACCTGCACAGTGGCCGTGTGGCGGTACACGCGGTTGTCGCTCACCTGGGTGGTATGGATGTAGAGCGGGCGGGCCTGGGCCGCCGTATCGGCCGGCACGCTGACGCGGCGCTGCTCGTTGGCGGCCAGCGTCAGCCATTCCTTGCGCAGCAGCTTACCGCCGGCTTCCACCTCCAGCAAAATCCGGGTGTCGGCATTGCGGCTGCCCAGCAGCACGGCTGCCACCTGGCCGGGGGCCACGGTGTCCTGCAAGCTCACAAACCAGTTGGGCGTGCTGTAGGGAATGGTAGCCGCCGCCGAGTCGAACAGGGTGAAGCGCGCGGCGGTCTGGGCCGAGTCGGCGGTGGCGGCGCGCACCTGCAGCTCGTAGCGGCCGGTGGGCAGCGTGGCCAGCACCGCCCCCAGGGCCGGCAGCGCGGAGCCGGGGCCGGTATCGAAGGGCAGCTCCCGCAGCAGCGTCGGCACCAGCTCCTGGTTTTCATCGGCCGCGGGCAGATTTTCCGGTACGCCGGCGGGGCGGGACTTAGGGGCCAGCGCGTACAGGCGCACCACCCCGGCCACGGGGCGCGGCTCCCCGGTGGCGCCGGTGCTGAGCAGGCGCAGCGGCGGCAGGCGCTGCCGGTCGAGCTGGGCCGGCACGTCGAGCTGCAGCTGCACGGGCTGGTTGCCCAGCAGCACCGTCTGCTGACCGGTGCGGGTTTCGCCGGCGGCATCGGTTACGTCGGCGGTAGCTTCAAACAGGGAACCAGGCTGCCAGCGGTAGCCGCTGCCCACCGCGCCGGGAGTTGCCCGGAAGGTGATGCTGAACCGGCCTTCCGCGTCGGTCTGGGCGGTGCCGTGGGCTATTTCCGCCTGCCCGGCCTCCCCCCGGCCGTAGCCGTCGGCGCTGAACAGGGGCAGCAGCACCCGGCGCGTCACCCGGTAGCTTACGGTGGCCCCATCCACGGGCTGGCCCGCGTAGGCCAGGGCCCGGCCGCGCAGCGTCAGCTCCTGCCCGATTTGCGGCGTAACGCCCACGGGCTCGAAGATGACGGCAAACGAGGGCCGCTTGTAGTCTTCCACCGCGAAGCTGCTGCTGCCGTGGTCGGTCTGCAGCTGCATCTGGCCGTTGAGCAGGCCGGTGGGCAGCACCAGGGAGCCGTGAAAGCTGCCGAAGTCGGAGCTGGTAAACGGCAGGGTCTGCACGGTCTGCCCGTTCACGTCGAGCAGGCGGACCGAGCTGTGCTGCCGGGTGAGCAGCCGGGCTTTGCCGCCCCGGCTTTCGGTCAGGATGCCCTTGAAGTACAGCGTCTGGCCGGGCCGGTAGATGGCGCGGTCGGTGAACAGAAACGTCTGCCGGGTTGCCTGGGCCGGGCGCTGCTCATAAGACGGCGAGTGGTAGCCGCCCAGGCCGCCCACCTCCAGCGTATCGGCCCCGCGGATGATCTGCACCTGGTCGAGGTATTCCTGGCCGGCGGCCACGACGCCGGGCTCCACGGCGGGAAAGTGCAGCTCGCCCTGGGCATCGGGCTGCTGGGCCGGACCGGGGCGGTGGCTGGTCAGCCGGGTTTTGGCATCGTAGCGCGCAAACAGGGGCACCACCCGCGCCGCCGTGAGCAGCTGGCCGCTCTGGCGGTGCAGCAACAGCAGGCTGGTGGTGCGCCGCTGCTCATCGAAGCGCGTCAGGGCGCTTAGCTCGCTTACCGACAGCACCGCGTAGCTCGTGACGCCTTCGGCCTGGCGCTGGTCGGGCGTGGTGGTCTGGTTGCTCAGCAGCAGCAGGTAATGCCCTACCGGCAGCGCCGGACCCGCGCCTTCCAGATTCTGGGTGGCGTACGGCTCCGGCGCTTTCGGCACCGGCACCGCCCAGGTGGCCACCGGCGCAGTGGCCAGGGCCCGGGCGTAGCGCCGCGAAAAAGGCACTTCCTGCCGCTGCCGGTAGTCCTGATAGCTTTTCCACTCGGCCAAGGTGAGGCGGTAGGCCCAGCCCCGCAGCGCCGTCACGTTGCGCACCGAGGCGCCCAGGTGCCAGGGCTGGTTGGGCAGCACCACGGCATCCGCTCCGAAGCCCAGCGCCGGACTCTCGATTTCCTCCCGAATCCGCCGGGCCGTCTGCGCCCCGCGCGACCTGGGGAAGCGGCTTTCGGCGGTGCGGGCCAGGGCTACGGCCCGTACCGGGTTGCTGCCCCGCCACACCTCTACCTGCCGGGCCACAAACTCGGTGCCGATGGGCAGCGCGGCGTACTCCGCCGCCAGCCGCTCCAGTGCGGGCGCATACTGCGCCTGGGCTTCGTTCGGGGCGTTGGTGTGCAGATAATCCACGCGCAGCAGGTCGACGGCGGCCAGCGCGGGCCGGTTTTTCCCATCCTGCAGCCGGAAGGCCGTCAGCTCCTGCAACATGCGCAGCGCGTGCCAGCGGCCATTGAGCGAATCAGCCGCCGGCACGGACAGCTTCAGCCCGACAAATGCCGCCGCCGGGCCGTACAGGGCCGGGTCGGCGGGTTGAAACTGCTCGGCGGGCTTGGTGACGTAGTACTCTTCGTTTTGCAGGGCCTCGATGGCGCGGTGGGCCAGCAAGTCGTAGAGGGTGGGGCGCAGGGCCCGGCCTTCGGCGTCGCCGCCGGTTACGGCGTAGCCCAGCGCGGCCAGCCGGAGCTGCTGCTGGCGCCGGGGCTCGTCGCCTACCGAGGCGCGGTAGTGCTGCACGATGGCGCTGCCCAGGCGGGCCGCGTCCCAGGTGCCGATGTCGGCGGCGCTGGCGTCGGTGGTGTCGGGGCCGACGGCGCGAGTGCGGCTGTAGAGCTGGTAGCGGTGCTGCTGGTAGTAGCTGGCGTAGAGCTGCCCGAGCAGGCTGTGCAGAATGGGCCGGGCCGGAAACTGCGCGGCTTTCAGGTCGGCCTCCACCAGGGCAATGGCTTTTTCGTCCGCCTCTTCCTCCCTGGCTTCGAGCAGGCGCAGCTTGTAGAGCAGGGCCCGCAGGTATTCGGGCGCATCCTGCCGCTGCCGCGCCGCGCGGTAGACCTCATCGACCAGCCTGGCGGCCGAAGCCGTCTGGTTCTTCTTCAGCAGCGCATCAATCTGCCGCCACTTGCCGGGGTCGGGGCCGGCGGCGGCAGGAGTCGACTGGGAAGAACCGGGGGTGAGCAGCATCAGTAGGGCAAACAGGCTTAGCAGGAAGACGCGCATAGGACGAAAGCGGGTGGGGTGGCAAGTTGGCAAAATTCAGATGCCCCGCCCAGTCCGATTCCACGCGGCCCCGCTGGTTTATTTCGGGCTGAATCATGCCGCCGCCCCGGAAGTTTCGATGAGCTCCGGCCAATTCGAACTGCCGGCCCTGCCTTGCGCACTCAAGCCCTTTTATTATTTTTTCTCCTGTATATATGAACAAGAATCTACAAATCGGTTGGCTGGCAGTGCTGCTGTCGGCTGGGGCAACCACCGCCCACGCCCAGGTGAGCTTTGGCCCGCGCGTGGGCCTGAACCTGGCTGACATCTCCCAGGACTACAAAGACCTCAACGACGAGCCTGATACCAAGCTTTATCTGGGCGGGCAGGTGGGTCTGAGCCTGCATATGCGCTTTGGCAACCTGGCCCTGCAGCCGTCGGTACTGTTGTCTCAGAAAGGCATTAAGCGGGACGACTCGCAAACCGCTTTTGGCATCACGGTTAAGACCACCGGCACCGAGCGGCTCAACTACCTGGAAGTACCGGTAAACCTGGTGTATACCACCGGGGGCAAAGAAGGCTTCCAGGTGTTTCTGGGCCCCTATGCCGGCCTCGGACTTGGTGGCAAATACGACGTTACCCGTACGGCCGTCAGCGGAGCTACCGGTAGCTACACAGAAGCCGGCGAGGTCAAATTTGCCAGTAAAGCCGGCACGACCGCCAAAACTGATTACGTCCGCAGCCTGGATTTCGGCCTGAATGCCGGTGTTGGCTACAAAGTCGGGCCGGTACAGATGCAGCTTGGCTACGGCCTGGGACTGTCGAACCTGGTGCCCAACGACTCTAATGACAAAGCCCCGGAGGATGAAATCAACAACCGGGTGATCCAGCTCAGCGTCGCCTATTTCTTCGAATAGCCTTTCGTCAGCTACCCCTCAAAAAAAGCGTCGCCTGCTCAGGCGACGCTTTTTTTGAGGGGTAGCTGCGCCCGAAGGGCCGGAAGCTCAGAGCCCGGCCGGCGGCGGCTTAGTCGATGACCATGCCCACGCCGTCCAGTACCTTTTCAGCCTGCAGCACGTGGCGCTTGAGGTGCACCACCAGCAGCTCCAGCTGGTCGGTGAGGCGCAGGTAGAGCAGCGGAATAACGGGGTTCGGAATGCGGATAGTGTTGGCATTGACCTTGCGGGCCTGCTCCACAATGCTGGTCAGCTCGTCGAGCTGGCGGCCGAATACCTCGACCACGGTGCGCGGCAGCCGGCTGCCGCTGGGCGCGTACTGCTGCGGCGACTGCATGGGCTTCTCGCTGGCCGGCGTCTGCATGGCCACAATCATCTTGTGACCGATGAAGCCCGACTTCACGGTTTCGGCCGGCTTGGTGCCGCTGACCTGCGCCTCGCGCAGCTTGCGCGCTATGATGGGCAGCACCAGGCCGCCGGTGATGTTGAGATGCTCCAGGCACTGGCCGATGCTCCACTTGCCGGGCGCGGGCCGGCGGTTCAGCTGGTCGTCGGACAGGGTGCGGAAGCGCTGCACGGTGATTTCGCGCAACGCGCGCAGATCGGCGGCGAGCTGGTCTAAAAATTCGGTGGTGCGCGGGGCAGTCTGGCTCATAAGGAGGGCGGCAATGGATACTCGGGCGGGCAACTAACCGTAATAATACGGCCTCTGGCTGGTATCATGGCAATTACGCGGGGTCGGCGCATTCAGTTTCCGTCCGATTCCCGGCAACTTGTCCGCACGCACCGAACCCGATTCCTGCGGTTTCTGCCGCTGGCCCCGTTTTACCCGCTTTCGCCGCCACCCGCCCAGGCCATGCCCAACCCCGGCGAAACATTGCCGCCCCGGTGGCTTTCGGTGCCCCGGGCAACCCGGGCCGGGGCGACGATAACCACCCCCAGACGGACGTGAATGACCGCGTGGTGAGTAGCCGGCAAATCAACTTCGACCTCGACGGCGACGACACCGGCACCGGCGACAACCGGTGGGCGCCGAGCGTACATGCCATCAGCGCCCGGGACCAGGGCCTATCCCTGGATCTGCAGCTCACCCCGCTTTCCACAGCCGTCAACAACTTGGGATTCTGCGTCATCGACCAGTACGACGCAGACGTGAAAATCCGGCGGTAGGCCAGGCACTTTTTTCCGGTTGATTCTTTTCGGTTTAGCTCACAATTATCTATCTAGCAGGGCTAACCAGATCTATTATTATGGCTACCATCACCAAAAAGCCGCCGCCGGCCTGGCGCCGCTACCTGCGCCGGACCTTCGGCTTTTCGCGCCGCGAAACCTCCGGCTTTGTCGTCCTGTTCGGGCTGCTGCTGCTGGCGCTGCTGGCCCCCTGGCTGCTGCGGCCCACGCTGCCCGCCTACGACCCCGCTCCCGACCGGCGCACCCTTGATGCCGCCGCGGCCACGCTGGCCGCCCAGCGCCAGCCGCGCACCTTCGTTTCGCGCTACCCGCGCTTTGCCCGCCGGCCTCCGGTGCCGCAGGTCCCGCTCGTCCCTTTCGACCCCAACACGCTTTCGGCTACCGACTGGCAAGCCCGTGGTCTGCCCGCCTATGTAGCCCAGCGCATCGTCCGCTTCCGCGACGTTATCGGGGGCTTCCGCGCCAAGGAGCAGATCCGGCGCACCTACGGCCTGCCCGACTCGGTGTATGCCCGGCTGGCGCCCTACATCCAGCTGCCCGGCCAGCTGCCGCCCCGGCCGGCGCGGCCGCGCCAGCAGTACGCCACCTACCAAAGCCGCTACCCCGACAAGCCCTTCGCCCCGGCGGCACCCGGCAAGTTTGCGCGCAAGCCCCGGCACCTGGTAGCCTTCGACCTGAATACGGCCGACACCACCCAGCTGATGCAGATTCGCGGCATCGGGCGGGGCTTGTCGGGCCGCATTGTGGAGTATCGGCAGCGGCTGGGCGGCTTTCTGGGCGCCGGGCAGCTCAGCGAAATCTACAGCCTGCGCGACGCCCCGGACCTGGTCGACAGCCTGCGCAAATACACGTTTGTAGCCCCCGGCTTTGCGCCGGCGCCGATTGACGTGAACAATGCGCCGTTTGAGATGCTGCAGCTCCATCCTTATATGGGTAAGCGGCTGGCCCGGGTGGTGGTGGCTTTCCGCCAGCAGCACGGGCCCTTCCGCCAGGCCGACGACCTGCGCCAGATCCGGATTCTGGACGCCGAAACCCTGGAAAAGCTGCGGCCCTACCTGCGCTTCTAGCGGCCCGGGCGCACGGCCAGCACCAGCCCCACAGCCCCGCCGGGCGCGTAGGTGGGCAGCAGCAGCAGCTTGTGGGCCAGCCGGGTCGGCAGCAGCCGGGCTGCGTACGGATACGCCCGCCACGCTACCTCCGCCGACAAAAACCCGACCCCGGCCCCGGCCACCACGTCCGTGACCCAGTGCTTGTTGTGCAGCACGCGCATGGTGCCCGTTGCCGCCGCCATGGCGTAGCCGCCCACGCTGATCCAGGGACTGGTTTTGCCGAACTGCTCGTGCAGCAGCGTGGCCGTCATGAAGGCCTCACTGGTGTGCCCCGAGGGAAAGGAGCTGAAGTCCGCGGGGTTGTCGGGGCGGGGGGCCCGGCACAGGCGCTTGAGGTTGCTGGTGGCGCCGGCGTTCAGGTGGTGCGCGGCCAGGTAAATCAGGGTGAACGGCACCAGGCCCCGCGCCGGCTTCACCCCGGCCAGCTGCAGCGCGTAGGCGGCCACTACCGGCACGCGGCGGGTGTAGTCGTCGAGGGTCGTATTGAACGTGGGAAACTGCTCCCGGGCTTCCTCCTGGATTTCCAGCCGGGCCTCCCGAATCAGCCGCTGCTCCCGCCCAAAGTAGCTGACGCCAATCAACGTAAGCGGCACCCCGACCCGGAGCGCGGCGGGGCTGGTCAGCAGGCGCAGCGGCCGGAACGGAGCGGCCGGCCCCGACGGAAGCGCAGCAGCAGATAAACGGCTGGAATCGGGCGGGGCAGCCACTGGCGGCTGCGCCCGGGCCGAAATAGTCCCGAAGCTGGCCGCCAGACCGAGCAAAGCGTAGCAAAACTTCATGAAGCCGGCTGAATAGGAAGGAGTTGAGCACAGCAATGTATCGTTTCTGCCGGGAAGGCCCGCGCAATTCCTTCCCCAAGCGGCCCTTTTTTTAGCCCCGCTGCGCCCGCCTGCGTATGCACGGCCGGGAGGCGGCTGATTCCTGCCCATGCCGTAGCGGGGCAACGCGTTTTTTTAATTCACTGCCATATGCTGTTTTTGCTGCGCGACAAACTCTTTCCGGTGCTGGTGTTCTTGCAGTCGGTGCTCTGCGGCTGCGCCACCGACCAGGGCCGGGGTGATTTCGACAAGGTTAGTCCGGACTACGCCATCCAGCTGGCCGGCCGCCTCGACAAGGAAAAGATGGTGGAAAGCTCGGGCCTGGAGCTGGCCGATGCCGACGCCGACCTGTGGACCCACGGCGACGGCGGCAATACGGCCAGCCTGTACCGCGTGACCCAGCAGGGCGACCTGCTCCAGACCATCGACCTGGCCCCGCTCACCAACGTGGACTGGGAAGACCTGACCCGCGACCCGGCCGGCCACCTGTACATCGGCGACTTTGGCAACAACCAGAACAAGCGCCGCAACCTGGCCATCTACCGCCTCGACGGTCCCGACTTCAAGCAGATCGATACCATTCGGTTTCACTACCCCGACCAGCACGCGTTTCCGCCCAAAAAATCCCGGCGCAACTTCGACTGCGAGGCTTTCTACTACTGGCAGGACAGCCTGTACCTGTTCACCAAAAACCGCAGCAAAGACCACTGGGTGAAGCAGTACGTGCTGCCCGCCCGCCCCGGCAACCACACGGCCCGCCTGGCCGACAGCATCCGGATCAACACCTGGATTACGGCCGCCGACATCAGCCCCGACGGGCAGCGCGTGGCCCTGCTCGGCTACGGCCACGTGTACCTGATTGAGCGCCGGCCCGGCAAACGGCTTTTCGACGGCACCAAAAGCTGCCTGCCGGTTGCCTCCAGCGGGCAGGCGGAAGCCCTGGTTTTCGTCAACAACCACGATTTCATTTTCAGCAACGAGAAAGGCCGGCTCTACAAAGCAGCCCTGAAGTAGGCACTTCACCAGCGGCCGGCCCGCTTTCTTTTTCCCGCTTCTTTCGCCTTAATTCCCCTCCCATGTCTCATACTATTCTCGTCACGGGGGCCACGGGCACCGTAGGCTCCGAGCTGGTAAAAGCCCTGGCCAACCGCGGCCTGACCGTGCGCGCCGGCGTCCACTCCCTCATCAAAGGCGACCGGCTCAAGCAGCTCAACCCGGAAGTGCAGCTGGTTGAAATCGACTATGCCCGCCCCGAAACCCTGCACGTAGCCCTCACCGGCGTCGAGCGGGTATTCATGCTAACGCCCTTCAGCGAAGATCAGGTTGAGATTGGCAAGCGCATCATCGACGCCGCCAAGCAGGTAGGCGTGCAGCAGGTGGTGAAGCTTTCGGTGGCGGGAGCCGAAGTCACGCCCGGCATTCAGCTGGGCCGCTGGCACCGCGAAGTAGAGCAGTATCTGGAGCAGAGCGGGCTGGCCTACACGCTGCTGCGGCCGGGTGGCTTTATGCAGAACTTTCTGAACTACAACGGCGAGGATATCCGTCGGGAAGGCCGGCTGTACATGCCCATAGGCGACGGCCGGGTCAGCTACATCGACGCGCGCGACATTGCTGCCGTGGCGGCGGTGGTGCTGAGTGCTACCGGCCCCGAGCACCATGGCCAGGCCTACACGCTCTCGGGCCCGGCGGCCGTAAGCGGCTCCGAAGTTGCCACCGCCATCAGCCAGGCCAGCGGCCGGCCGGTCAGCTACGTCGACGTGCCCGAGGAAGCCGCGGCCCAGGCTATGGCGGAGGCCCCGGCCTGGCTCCGCGGCTCCATGCTGGAGCTGCAGCGCCTCTACAAAGCCGGACATGCCGCCGGGGTTTCACCGGTTGTGGAGCAGCTTACCGGCTGCCCCCCACGCAGCATCGGGCAGTTTACGCTCGACTTTCAGCAGCAGTTCCAGCCGGCATCGTAGCGGGCTTAGCAAGCAAAAAAAGGCTTCCCAGCACTGGGAAGCCTTTTTTGTGGCCTGTCTTTTCAGCACCGGCTAGTCCCGGTCGTCTTCGTCGCGGCCCCGGTTGCGGCGGGGCGCGGTGCCGTAGTCGGCGCTATCGTTGGGGCGAAACTGCCCGCGCTGCTCCGGCCCGTAGTTCTGGCGCTGGTCCGCGTTGTTGTAGTCGCCGCGCGAAGTAGAGCCGCCGCGGCTGTTGCGGTCCGACGAGTCGTACTCGTCATTGTAGGAGCCGCCGCGCGAGCCGAACCCTTCCTGCGAGTTGCCGCCGTAGTTGCCCCGGCCGTTGCCGTAGCCGCTGGTGCCCCGGCCTTCCTGGTTGCCGCCGTAGTTGCGGTCTTCCTGCCGGCTCGACGAGCCGGCCCGGTAGCGACGGTCATCCTCGGGGTTAGCCCCGCGCTGCGAATAGTCGTTCAGGCTTCTACCCTGCCCGTTGTCGTGGCCACGGCCGGAGCCCTGGTTATCGTAGCCGCCGCGGGACGAGCGGTGGTCCTCATCCTGGTTGCGGCCCCCGCGGTTTTGGTCGGCCTCGTAGCCGCGGCCGTAGTTGGAGCCGCCGGAAGAGTTGCCGTAGTCGTTGCTGTAGCCGCCGCCGCGGCCGTAGGGCGAGCCATTATCGTTCTGGTTGCTGCTGCCGCTGTTGCGGTCCTGCGAGCTGCTGTAGCCCGGGCCGCGGCCGTAGCTGCCCGGCCCATGGTTTTCGCGGGAGTCAGCATTGTAGCGCTGGTTGCCCGGGCCAAAGTCGCTGCGGTTCTGGTAGCCCCCACCCTGCGGTGGCCCGTAGCTGCCAGCAGAGTTGCCGTAGCCGGGGCGCGGCCCGGACTGGTTCTGGTTGCCCCAGTTGCCTTGCGGGCCCTGGTTGTCCCAGTTGCCCTGGTTCTGTTGGTTCTGTTGGGTATAGCCCTCCTGCGGCGCCGAGCGGCCGTCGTAGTTGCGGTAGGAGTTGTGCTGACCGTAGCTGCCCCCGCCATACTGGTCACCACCGTATTGCTGGTCGTGGCCGTAGTGGCCGTCGCCGCGGCCGGGCGTTTCCCGGTACTGGTTGCCGTAGCCGCCCTGGGTGTTGCCGTAGCCCTGGCTGCCAAACTCGCCCCGCGAGGCACCGCTCTGCTGGTTTTCCCGGCGGTCCTGGTCGTTGTAGCTGCCCTGGGTGCTGTTGCCGAAGTTGCCGCCGTAGCTGCTGCGCTCCTCAGCCGAAGAGGCCGCGCCGGCCGCACCCGACTTTTTGACCGCGCCACCCGCTTTACCGGATTGGGCGCTGGTGCTGCTCTGCGGGACAGTGCTTTTTTTGGCCGGGCCGGATTTGGCAGCAGGGTTGCGAACCGCAGCCGGCTTGCTGCCCGCAGGAGCGGAGCCGGCTTGCAGCGCACTGGCGTTGGCTTCACGGTTCTCGGTCCGGCCCTGGCTGCCTACGGCGCCCCGGCCCATGTTGGTTTCCGAAGAAGCCAGTGACTCGCTGGACGTGGCGGCGGCACTGTCGCCGGAGGTAGCCGCCGGACTCATCGGGGCAGCGCCGCCGGCGGTATTGCCCGCGGTGCCGGGCTCTGCGGACTGATTTGAAGTAGCTGGGTTTTTTGCCTCGTTTTTCATAGTCCGTTGGTGGGTTAGGGTAGTGAGAAACAATGGGTAAGCGTTGGAATTATACGGCCGCCGGAGTGCTTTGTTTTTTGCCGTGGGCAGGCAAACCTTCTTTCGCAGCCGATGCCCGCTGTTTTTTCAGCTACCCGCCGGGTAGCCCGCGGCCCACTTTCAGGGCAGCGGCCGGACCACCCGCGGGGGTTAGGCCGCCATTTTTATTCCCGGCTTTCCTGCGCGCAGTTGAAAAAACAGTATTAGTTTTACTGCATTCCTTCACCCCCACCAGTTCACTACCAAGACCTCACCAGCACGCTATGAAAACGGGCAAAGTAAAATTCTTTAATGAGTCCAAAGGCTTCGGCTTTATCGTCCAGGACGACGACAACCAGGATATCTTTGTGCACCAAACGGGCCTTGTCCATGAAATCCGCGAAAACGACCGGGTTTCCTTTGAAGTAATCGACGGTAAAAAAGGCCTCAATGCCGTGAAAGTGGAGCGCATCTAGTTCCGCTGCTCTGGGCATTCCATTTCCTGCAAACCAAAAAAAGCCCCGGCAACTACCGGGGCTTTTTTTTGGCCAGTGGCTTTACGGCCGCCCCGGGCTGCGGGCTGATTTAGCTAGATTCCTGAAAGTCTGTTTCGCTCAAAAGTCCGGGGTACCGTCAGGCGGGATTTTCGGGCGGCGGCTTTTGCTTTTGTCCGGCTCCCAAAAGTTAAAAATTGCTATACCTTTACCTCATTCTTTCACTCATTATTCAGTTGTATGAGCACCGGCACCATCAAATTTTTCAACGAAACCAAAGGATTTGGCTTCATCACTCCCGACGGTGGTGGTGAGGACATTTTCGTCCATGCTACCGGCCTCATGCAGCCCGTACGCGACGCCGACAAAGTAGAATTCGAAGTGCAGGAAGGCAAGAAAGGCCTGAACGCCGTCAGCGTCCGTCTGACCAACTAGTTTTACTTCCGGTCGAAGCAGTGGCTTTTTGAGCCTCTGCTTCACAAAAAAGCCTTCCTGACTCCGGTCAGGAAGGCTTTTTTGTGAGCTCTGTCGGGTCCGGAAATATGTTGACAGCTTTTCCAAAAGGTGTCATGAAAACCGAGTTTG
>NZ_BAABDH010000114.1:0-140135 GCF_039539525.1 Hymenobacter algoricola
CAAACTCGGTTTTCATGACACCTTTTGGAAAAGCTGTCAACATATTTCCGGACCCGACATACCCCAATAAAAAAGCCGCCCGGAGTAACAGGCGGCTTTTTTATTGGGGGCGAAGTGCAGGTACTAATCCACGTTGTCGTGCAGGAAGCGGTTGTCGCCCAGCAGCTCATTATCGTCGGAGAGGTTGAAGCGGGAAATGTTACCCTGGTTGGAAGGTACCACGTTTTCCAGCTTCACCTGCCGGCGCAGGTAGGCCGGCGTCTCCAGCTGGTCCTTGATGGCGTCGTTGGTCAGGCCGTTGCTCAGCGACTCCAGCCGGCGGCGGCGCTCCTCGGCCCGCGCATCCAGCGTGGGGCGGGGGGCGGCCGGGGCAGCCGGTTGCACTTGCTGTACCAGCACCGGCTCCGGAGCGGCCGCCATCGGGGCCGTCACGGGCAGCGCCGGGGCTACGTACGCCGGGTCATCGAGACCGTAGGTTACTTTCGGCGGCTCGGGCGCGGCGGGTGTGGGCGTGCCAAACGTCGGAATGAAGGACGGGGCCGTATCCTGCCGGTCTTTGTCGAAGATGCTGATCTGCGGATCGGGCACCACGACGGGCTCGGGCTCCGACTTCTCGACGCCGTAGGCCGTGCTGATGTTGTGCGCGTCGCGGGCAAAGCCGGTGGCAATAACCGTCACGCGGATGCTCTGGCCCAGCGTGGAGTCGATGCCGTGGCCGAAGATAACCTCGGCGTCCTGACCAGCCTTGTTCTGGATGTACTCCGTAATTTCGGTCAGCTCGTCCATTTCCAGCTCGGCCTGGTCACCCGACATGATGGAGAGCAGGATTTTCTGCGCCCCGTGGATGTCGGTGTTGTTGAGCAGCGGCGACGACAGCGCCTCTTCCGCTGAGCGACGGGCGCGGTTTTCGCCTTCGGTGATGCTACTGCCCATTACGGCGGCGCCCGAGTCCTTCATCACCGTTTTCACGTCTTCAAAGTCCACGTTGACTTCACTCGTGACGGTAATGATTTCGGCAATGGACTTGGCGGCCGTACTCAGCACGTTATCGGCCTTGGCGAAGGCAGCCCGGATGGGCAGGTTGCCGAAGATTTCGCGCAGCTTGTCGTTGAGAATCACCAGCACCGTGTCGCAGTTCTCGCTGAGCTCCTTGATGCCCTGCTCGGCCTGCTGGCGCTTCTTCTTGCCTTCAAACAGGAACGGTGCCGTCACGATACCCACGGTCAGAATGCCCAGCTCCTTGGCGACCTTGGCAATCACGGGGGCCGCGCCGGTGCCGGTGCCGCCGCCCATGCCGGCCGTGATGAAGACCATCTTGGTGCCGTTGCTGAGCAACTCGCGGATCTGCTCCCGGCTCTCGATGGCGGCCTGCTTGCCCCGCTCGGGGTTGGCGCCGGCGCCCAGGCCTTCGGTCAGGTCCACGCCGATCTGCAGCTTGTTGGGCACGGTGCTGCTGTGCAGAGCCTGCTTGTCGGTGTTGCAGATGACGAATTCCACGTCCTTAATGCCCTGGCTGAACATGTGGTTCACGGCATTGGAACCACCGCCGCCCACGCCAATCACCTTGATGATGGAGTTGGACTGCGCCGGAATATCAAACTTATAATTCATGGGATGGGGTCTTAGGGGCTTGGGGTCTCAGGGTCTGGGCGGGCAGCGGGCCGGAATCTGGCGGCGCTGCCGCAAAAACCAAGCCCCCAAAACCCCGGACCCCAATCGACTAATACTGCTTGTCGTCGAAATCATCAATCAGCAGCCCTTTCGTGCGGCTGATGATATCCTGGAAGAACTTGCCCGCGCCCGATGGCTTCTTGGGCTGGGCCGGCTGCTGAGCCTGAGGTTGAGCTACCGGCTGTGAAGCGGCCGGGGCCGCAGCCCGAACTTCGGGCGCCGGACGGTAGGCGGCTTCCTCTTCCTCGTAGGGCCGGTTCGTGCGCTCATCGATGGAGCGGTAGCCGGCCAGCACGAGGCCCACGGTGGTAGCGTACATCGGCGACTTCACCGCCTCAATCCGGCTTTTGCCGAGGTGCTCGTTGGGGTAGCCGATGCGGGTGTCGAGGCCGGTGACGTACTCGGTGAGCTGCACCAGGTTCTGCAGCTGCGAGCCGCCCCCGGTCAGCACGATGCCGGCGGCCAGCTTGTCGGTGTGGCCGGTGCGCTGAATCTCGGCGTATACCAGCTCGATGATTTCCTCCATCCGGGCCTCGATGATGTGGGCCAGGTTCTTAAGGGAAATTTCCTTCGGGGCCCGGTCGCGCAGGCCGGGGATGCTCACGATTTCGTAGTCGGAAGCTTCCTCGGAAATGGCTTTGCCGAACTTCACCTTCAGCTGCTCGGCCTGGTTCTGCATCACCAGGCAGCCCTGCTTGATGTCACTGGTCACGATGTTGCCGCCGAAGGGCAGCACCGCCGCGTGGCGGATGATGCCGTCCTTGAAGATGGCCAGGTCGGTAGTGCCGCCGCCGATGTCAATCAGGGCGACGCCGGCTTCCTTCTCCTCGTCGGAGAGCACCGACATGCTCGACGCCAGGGGCTCCAGGATCAGGTTATCGATTTCCAGGCCGGCCTTGGTGACGCACTTGTTGATGTTGTTGATGGCCGTGCTCTGGGCCGTGATGATGTGGAAGTTGCCCTCCAGCCGCACGCCCGACATGCCCACGGGGTCCAGAATCCCTTCCTCGTAGTCCACCTTGTAGTCCTGGGGCATGACGTGGATGATTTCCGAGCCGGGCGGGGTGACCAGCCGGTACATATCGTTGGTGAGGCGGTTCACGTCGTCGACGGTGATTTCCGTCTCGGCCGAGTTGCGGGTGATGCTGCCGTTGTGCTGCAGGCTCTTGATGTGCTGCCCGGCAATACCCACGTTGACCACGCCGATATTGATGCCCGACTGCTCCTCGGCCATGCGGATGGCTTTCTTAATGGCATCCACGGTTTTGTCGATGTTCGACACAATACCGCGCACCACGCCTTCCGACACAGCTTTGCCCATGCCCAGGATTTCGAGCTTGCCGAATTCGTTTTTGCGGCCCACCAGCACGCAGATTTTGGTGGTACCAATGTCGAGGCCGACTACAATCTTATCGTTTTGCATGGGAGGGAAAGGCCAGAGTTGCGGTTGGTTCGAGGGGGATGTAAAGGCAAAAAACGCTGTTTTTAAGCGTTTAAACAAGGGGGGAGCTATTCACAGATAATCTGATCCTTGAACTCAACGTTGACGCGGTGATACGTGTCCCACCCCAAAGCGGGGGGGATTTGACGGTAAAATACCATTAGTTTGGCGAATTTTTCTGAAATATTCTCCGGAAGTCCAAATTCTATTCGCTGGTCTCCCACCTGCTGGGTGAAGGAAACCTTGCCGTTGGCTCCCACAAACACCTCCGCTACCTGCGCCCGCCAGAAGGGATGCTCATCAATGTAACGTAACATTTCGAGGTAGTGGCGGCCGGTCGAATCCTGGAAGAAGCCAGCTTGCAGGGGCGCACCACTGGCGCGGGAAACCGGCACCACGCGGGCCGTAAACAGCGGCGACAGCGGCAGCTTGTGGCCGTCGGCGTCGAGGTAGCTGTCGAGGCGGGTGTCGGGGTGGGTGAGGCGGGCAATGGGCCGGTTCTGGCGCACGTCGGCGTGCAGGTTGCCGGCCAGGTCGCGGTACACCTGGGCGTCGCGCACGAAGCTGTGGGCTTTGAGCCGCGCTTCCAGCGCCTTGAGGTTGAGGTCGGTGGGGTGGGCGCCTTCCAGGCGCTGGTCGCCGTTGCGGGTGAGCAGCTGCGTCACTTCCCGCTCACTGATGAAAAAGTTGTTGAACTCGTTGCTGATGTTGACGATGACGCTGCCCACGGGCCGGCTGGCCTGCTGCACGCCGGCAAACACGGCCAGCCCCGAGAGCAAGACGAGGCACCCGGTAGCGAAAATCAAGTTGTTTACCTTACGCTTCAGCTCCATTCCAACGAATATCTAGAATATTCTTTAAACCAGGCACCAGCTGGTCGATGTCGCCGGCTCCCACGGTAGCCAGCACGTCAAAATCCGTGTCTACCTCGGCGGCGGCCAAAACCTGCGCTTTGGTCTGCAACGACTTTTTCGGGGCCGTTATCCGGGCCAAGATCAGGTCCGACGTCACGCCCGGCATGGGCAGCTCCCGGGCCGGATAGATGTCGAGCATGATTACCTCGTCGGCCAGGCTCAGGCTCTGGGCAAAGCCTTCGGCGAAGTCGCGGGTACGGGAAAACAGGTGGGGCTGGAACACCACCCGCAGCCGCTTGCCCGGGTACAGGGCGCGTAAGGAACGCAGGAAGGCTTCGATTTCGCGCGGGTGGTGGGCATAGTCATCCACGTATACCTTCTCCCCCGCCGTCAGCACAAACTCAAACCGCCGCTTTACGCCTCGGTAGGCGGCTACCGCCGCCTTCAACGCCGCTTCTCCGACACCTTCGAGCTGAGCAACGCAGCAGGCGGCCAGCATGTTTTCCACGTTGTGAAAGCCCGGCACCGCCAGCTCCAGTCCGGCCGCCGTGCCCTGGGGCCCGTGCAGGTCGAAGCGGAACTGGTGGCCCTGGGCCTTGATGTGGTCGGCGTGCAGCTCGGGGCCCTGCTCCGGGGAGAGGCCGTAGCGGATGACGCGCACGCCGGCCGGCACGGCCGCGGCCACGCTCTGGTCGGCAGTGTGGTTGAGAATCAGCGTGCCGCCGGGCCGGATCTGGCCCACGAACTGCCGGAACGACTCCACCAGGGACTCCTGGTCGCCATAGATATCGAGGTGGTCGGCGTCGGTGCTGGTGACGATGGCAATGTCGGGGTGCAGGGTCAGGAAGGACCGGTCGTACTCGTCGGCTTCCACGACTACCGGCGCATTGTCCTGGGCCGGATCGGCCAGCAGCAGGTTGGAGCCCAGGTTGACGGCAATGCCGCCCAGAAAGGCCGAGCAGTTGACGCCGGCGTGGTGCAGCAGGTGGGCCACCATGCTGCTGGTAGTCGTTTTGCCGTGGGTGCCGGCCACGGCGATGGTGCGATGGGCGGCCGTGAGCAGGCCCAGTACCTGGCTGCGCTTGCGGATGTCGTAGCCCTGCTCCCGTAGCCAGGCCCACTCCTGATGATCCTTCGGAATGGCGGGGGTAAGCACCACCAGCGTCTGGGCGCGGTTTTCGCGCACCTGGGCCGGAATGCTGGCTACCGCGTCGTCATAGTGTACGCGGATGCCTTCGGCGGCCAGGGCCTGCGTGAGCGGAGTCGGGGTTTTGTCGTAGCCGGACACGCGGTGGCCGTTGGCCTGAAACCAGCGGGCCAGCGCCGACATGCCGATGCCGCCGATGCCAAGAAAATAGACGTTGGGAAACGCAGCTACGGGGTTCATCGGCGGTCCATGAGTTTGAGCAGCTCATCCACGATGGTCGTGGTGGCCTCGGGGTGGGCAAGGGCGAGAATATGCTGGCGCAGCTGCTGCTGGCGGGCCGGGTCGGCGAGCAGATCCAGCGCTTCGTCGTAGAGCCGGGCCGGGGCTTCGGCATCCGCTACCAGCAGAGCGGCAGCCTGACTGACCAGGGCCTGGGCATTCTTGGTCTGGTGGTCCTCGGCCACGTTGGGCGAAGGCACCAGAATGCTGGGCTTGCCGGTCAGGCACAGCTCCGACACCGACAGCGCCCCGGCCCGCGACACGACTACATCGGCGGCGGCGTAGGCCAGGTCCATGCGCTGCACGAACTCCAGGGCCTGCAGGTTATCGGCTTGAAACGACGCGGTCTGCCCAACGGCCTGGGGATAATAGAGCTTGCCGGTCTGCCAGAGCAGCTGTACCCCGGCGTCGCGCAGGCGGGGCAGCGCGGCGGCCGTGGCCTCGTTCAGGGTGCGGGCGCCGAGGCTGCCGCCGATGACGAGCAGCACCTTTTTAGCGGGGTCCAGGCCAAAGAACTCCAGGGCTTCGGCCCGGCTGCCGCTGGCAATTTCGGTGCGCACGGGGTTGCCGGTGACGACCAGCTTCTGGGCCGGAAAGAACTTGTCCATGCCCTCGTAGGCCACGCAAATCCGGTCGACGCGGCGGCTGAGCAGCTTGTTGACCAGGCCGGCGTAGGAGTTCTGCTCCTGAATCAGGGACGGAATGCCGCGGGAGGTGGCAGCCAGCAGCACGGGCGCGGAGGCGTAGCCGCCCACGCCCACCACCGCGTCGGGCCGGAACTCCTCCAGCAGCTTGCCCGCCTTGCGCACCGAGCGGAGCACTTTCATCGGAAACAGCAGGTTCTGGGGCGTGAGGCGGCGCTGCAGCCCGGCAATGTCGAGGCCCACAATGCGGTAGCCGGCTTCGGGCACCCGGGTCATTTCCATACGGCCGTTGGCGCCCACAAACAGGATTTCGGCCTCCGGCTGGCGGCGGCGCAGCTCGTTGGCAATGGCCACGGCCGGAAATATGTGTCCCCCCGTGCCCCCGCCGCTGATAATCACGCGGTAAGGCCGGGGCTCGGGAGAGGCGCTATAGAGAGTTGACTTGGACATTGGGCGAAGCGGCCAGCTACGGGCGGTGGGCGGACAGCTTATGGAGCGAAAAATGAGAAACGGTGGGCCGGCAGCTACGGGCCGGCAGCGGGTAGGTTAGGCGTAGGCAGTTTTCTTGGGGATGCGCATCGTGTCGGCGGGCTCGCCGGTCATGGGGCGCACTTCCCGCTCCCCGCGGCTGACGCTCAGAATGATGCCGATGCTGATGCCGGTAAAGATCAGGGAGGTGCCGCCCATGCTCAGCAGCGGCAGCGGCAGGCCGGTAATCGGGCCCAGGCCCACGGCTACGCCCATATTGACCATAGCCTGCAGCACCAGGCTAAAGCTGAGTCCCGCCGATAAGAGTCCGCCGAAGGCGCCGTAGCTGTTCATCACCGTTTTCAGCCCCCGATACAGAAAGGCCAGGTAGAGGAACAGCACGATAACGCCGCCGACCAGCCCGTATTCCTCGATGATGACGGCATAGATAAAGTCGGAGTACGGGTGGGGCAGAATGTTGCGCTCGGTGCTCTGGCCGGGGCCTTTGCCGGTGATGCCGCCGGTGGCAATGGCAATATAGCTGTGCTCGAGCTGGAAGGGCACGGGCTTGCTCTTGTCGGTGAAGCTTTCCAGGCGCGACTGCACCGTCTTGAGGCGCTGGCCGGTGGAAAGGCCGATGCCGCCCACCACGGCCCCGATGGCCACCATCACCGCCATCTGCTTGAGCGGCACGCGGCCAATGAACATCAGCAGCAGGCAGGTGCCGAACAGCAGCAGCGCCGTGGAAGCGTTACTCATAATGATGATGCCGCAGATCAGGCCCACCCACAGCATCACGGGCAGCAGGGTGGTGCGGAAGTCCTGCACGTTTTGCTGGCGGCGGCTGAGCATGGAGGCCACATGGGCAATCAGGGCCAGCTTGGCCAGGTCGGAGGGCTGGAAGGTCTGGTTAATCACCGGAATGGTGAGCCAGCGGGAAGCTTCGTTGAGCGTGGTGCCGCCCAGAAAGAACGTAAACAGCAGCAGCGGCACCGACAGCAGCAGCGCGTACAACGACAGGCGCGAGTAGTAGCGGTAGTCGATGCGGTGGGCCAGCCACATGAAGGCCAGGCCCACCACAATCAGGCTGGTGTGCTTGAAGAGGAAGTATTCGGTGTTGCCGCTCATCTTCTTGTAGGCCAGCGTGCCGGTGGCCGAATACACCACGGCAATGCTGATGAGCGAAAACAGAATCACAATGGCCCAGAGAATCGGGTCACCCTTCAGGTTTCGTTGCAGCCAGTTTTTGATGAGTTCCATGAGCGGCGGCGTTTGCGTTACTTGTTTTCTTCCGTGAGGCCTTGCACCGCCGCCACAAACTGCCGGCCGCGGTCTTCGTAGTTTTTGAACAGGTCGAAGCTGGCGCAGCAGGGCGAGAGCAGCACCACGTCGCCGGAGCGGGCCAGGCCGGCGGCACGGCGCACGGCATCGGCCATGCTCTGGGTTTCCTCCAGGTGGTCTATGGCCCCGCCGAAGGCAGTTTTCAGCTTCTCGTTATCCACGCCGAGGCAGATCAGCGCCTCGACGCGGTGCTGAGCCAGCGGCACCAGGCTGGTGTAGTCGTTGCCCTTATCAGTGCCGCCGGCAATCCAGACGATGGGCTGGTGAATGCCATCCAGCGCGTACCAGGCGGCTTCCACGTTGGTAGCCTTGCTGTCGTTGATGTAGTGCACGCCGTCGATTTCGGCTACCAGCTGCAGGCGGTGGTCGGCGTTGCGGAACGTGCCCAGCCCCTGTTCAATCTGCTCATCCGAGAGGCCGGCCACGCGGGCGCACAGGATGGCGGCCATCATGTTCTGCCGGTTGTGCTGCCCGATGAGCGGGGAGGCGGCCACACTGATTTCCCGGCCACCGGTAGCCAGCCCCGGCGCCAGATTGGTATATAAGCGGTCCGCGGCGGTATAGTAGGCCGCCAGGTGGTAGTCGGGGCGGTGGTGCCGGCTGAAGGGCAGCTGGCTGGCCTCGCAGAACACGGCCTGAAACTCCTGCTGAATCACCGCGTCGTCGGCGTTGTAGATAAACCAGCTGCTGCTGTCCATGCTGCGGGTGATGCGCAGCTTGGCCTGGGCGTACTGCTCCAGCGAGTAGTTGTAGCGGTCGAGGTGGTCGGGCGAGATGTTGAGCAGCACGCCGATCCAGGGCTGAAACGCGTACGTGTCGTCGAGCTGAAAGCTGCTCAGCTCAATGACGTAGAACTCGTGCCGGTCCTCCATCACCTGCTCGGCAAGGCTGAAGCCCACGTTGCCGGCCAGGCCCACGCTGTAGCCGGCCTCCTTCAGCAGGTGGTAGGTAAGCAGCGTGGTGGTGGTTTTGCCGTTGGTGCCGGTGATGCAGATGTGCCGGGCTTTGGTGTAGCGGCCGGCAAACTCGATTTCCGAAATCACCGGAATCCGCTGCTCCCGCAACGCCTGAATCACGGGCGCCTTTTCCGGGATGCCGGGGCTTTTGATAACCTCATCGGCTTTCAGCACTTCCTCCAGCGTGTGGGTGCCTTCCTCGAAGCGGATGCCGGCCGCTGCGAGCTTCTCCTTATAGAGAGGCTGAATCGGGCTTTGGTCGGACACGAACACCTCATGGCCCTTGGCCTGGGCCAGCAGCGCCGCCCCTACCCCACTTTCCGCTGCTCCGAGGATAACGATTTTCATGACTTAGCGCAGTTTTAGAGTTACCAAAGTCAATATCGCCAGCATAATGCCCACAATCCAGAAGCGCGACACGATTTTGGACTCGTGGTAGCCCAGCTTCTGGTAGTGGTGGTGCAGCGGCGACATGCGCAGCAGGCGGCGGCCTTCGCCATACTTGCGGCGGGTGTACTTAAACCAGCCTACCTGCACTATTACCGACAGGTTTTCAATCAAAAATACGCCGCAGAGCACGGGAATCAGCAGCTCCTTGCGCACGATGAGGGCCAGCACGGCGATGATGCCGCCGATAGCCAGTGAGCCGGTGTCGCCCATAAAAACCTGAGCCGGATACGAGTTGTACCACAAAAAGCCCACGCAGGCCCCCACGAAGGCGGTGCAGAAGATTACCAGCTCCCCCGAGTTCGGAATGAACATGATGTCGAGGTAATCGGCCAGAAAGGCGTTGCCGCTCACGAAGCAGAAGATAGCCAGCGTGATGCCGATGATGGCCGAGGTGCCGGCCGCCAGCCCGTCGAGGCCGTCGGTGATGTTGGCCCCGTTGCTGACGGCCGTGATGATGACGATGACAATCGGGATGTAGAGGAAGCTGTAGAGGCCGTTGAAGAAGGGGCCGGCGTAGCTGAACAGGTTGCCGTAGTTGAGCTCGTTGTTCTTGGCGAAGGGAATGGTGGTAATCATCAGCTTCACGTCCTGGTACACGCTGCTGGCGTCCACGGCGGAGGTTTCGCCGTTGGGCAGCAGGTACTGGCGCACGGTCACGTCGTCGGAGAAAAACAGCACCCAGCCCACGGTGATGCCCAGCCCGATCTGGCCCAGCACCTTGAAGCGGCCGCTCAGCCCTTCCTTGTTCTTCTGAAAAACCTTGATGTAGTCGTCGATAAAGCCAATGAGGCCCAGCCAGACCGTGCTCAGCAGCATGAGCACGATGTAGATATTGTGGAGCTTGGCAAACAGCAGCACCGGCACCAGGATGGCCAGCAGGATAATCAGGCCGCCCATCGTCGGGGTGCCTTTTTTCTCCATCTGCCCCTGCAGGCCCAGGTCGCGGATACTCTCGCCCACCTGCTTTTTCTGCAGCACCCGGATCAGGCGCGCGCCAAACAGCTGGGCAATAATCAGCGAGGTAATGACAGCCATGGCCGCCCGAAACGAGATAAACTGGAACACGCCCGCGCCGGGCAGATGGTAGTGCTTGTCCAGATAATCGAAGAGGTAATAAAGCATTGGCGCGGGGCGGAGGTTAGTTGAGAGCTTGGCAGGCTACAAAGGTTCCGCTTTTTGGGTTGGGGTCAAATGGTGTGTTTTTGCCGATTTTCGAGTAGGTAATGTCCGAACGTCATTCCGAGCGAAGTCGAGGAATCTCGCGTGCTGATGTCTGCTTACCAATCCAACGGCAGCCCGCGAGATTCCTCGGCTTCGCTTTGCGACGCTTGGCATGACGCTCTATTTTCATTTTCCCAATAGGTCAAACATTTCCCGCAGCACCTGCCTGTCGTCGAACTCAGCGCGGACGCCCTTTATTTCCTGGTAGGTTTCGTGGCCTTTGCCCGCCACCAGCACAATGTCGCCGGGCTGGGCCAGGGCTACGGCCGTTTTGATGGCTTCGCGCCGGTCCGGGATGGTCAGCACCTTGCCCAGGTCCTGGGGCTGCACGCCGGCCTGCATCTGCTGCAGAATGTCGTTGGGGTCTTCGAAGCGCGGATTATCCGACGTGAGCACCACCCGGCTGGAGCCCTGGCAGGCCAGGTGGGCCATGATGGGGCGCTTGGTGGCGTCGCGGTTGCCCCCGCAGCCCACCACCGTAATCACCTGCTGGCTGGGCTGGCGGATGTCGGCAATGGTGCTGAGCACGTTTTCCAGCGCGTCGGGCGTGTGGGCGTAGTCGACGATGCCGGTGATGCGCGTTTTCTCAGCCAGCAGCGGCTCGAAGCGGCCCGGCGCCGAGGTCAGGCCCGAGAGAATAGTCAGCACCTCGGTGGCCTCCTCGCCCAGCAGCACCGCCGTGCCATACACGGCCAGCAGGTTGTAGGCATTGAATACGCCAATCAGGCGAAACTGCGCCTCCCGGCCGTCGACTTCGAGGTGCAGGCCGTGCACGGCATTTTCGATCAGGCGGGCGCGGAAGGTGGCCGGGCCGCGCAGGGAGTAGGTTTCGCGGGCGGCGGCGGTATTCTGCAGCATCACCGGACCGCGCTTGTCGTCGGCGTTGGTGAGGGCAAACGCCTTTTTGCCCAGCGCGTCAAAAAAACCCTTCTTGGCCTTCAGGTAGTTATCGAAGGTGCCGTGGTAGTCGAGGTGGTCGTGGCTGAGGTTGGTAAATACCCCGCCCGCGAAGCGCAGGCCCGTCACGCGGTGCTGCACCACGGCGTGGGAGCTGACCTCCATAAAGGTGTGGGTGCAGCCGGCCTGCACCATCCGGGCCAGCAGGGCATTGAGGCGGATGGCGTCGGGCGTGGTGTGGGTGGCCGGAATCACCTGCTCGTCAATCTGGTTCTGCACCGTGCTCAGCAGCCCCACGTGGTAGCCCAGCTCCCGAAACAGCTTGTGCAGGAGCGTCGCGCAGGTGGTCTTGCCGTTGGTGCCGGTGATGCCCACCAGCCGGAGCTGCCGCGAGGGATGACCGTAGAACGTGGCTGCCATCAGCGCCATGGCCTCGGCGCTGTCGGCTACCTGTACATATAAGGTGTCCGGGCTCAGCCCGGCGGGCAGCTCTTCGCACACCACGGCGGCCGCGCCCAGCTCCACGGCTTTACCGATAAACGCATGCCCATCCGTCTGGGCCCCGCGCAGCGCGAAAAATACCGTCCCGGGGCCGGCCTGCCGCGAATCCAGCGTAAGGGCGCTGATAGTGGCAGTGGCGGCGCCGTGCTGCTGGCGCACGGTCACGTCGGCCAGCAGGGCAGCAAGAGGATGCGTAGGAGAAGCGGCGTTGGTCAAGGCGAAATCAATCAGGGAAAGACAAATCGGGTAGTTAGCTGCGGCTGACGCTCAATCCTTGAGGCTTCGGGCGCGGCTTGGCGGCGGCCTGCTGGGGCTGGGGTTTCAGCTTGGCCGGCTTCAGCGGCCTGGCCGGAGCCTGGGTCGGGTCGGCTTCCACGGGCGTTATCAGCTTGTTTTCCGCCAGCTTGGTCGAGGCGGGCATGGCTACCGGCGTAGGGGCGGCGGGCTTGGTGCCAATGGCTTCCAGCACCAGCACCACCACCGCGCCGCGCCGGAGGGCGCTGCCGGCTGCCACCGACTGCTGCCGCACGCGGCCATTGCCCACGGCCCGTACCCGCAATCCGCGGTTTTCGAGCAGAAACAGCGCGTCGCGCAGCGTCAGGCCGGTAACGTCGGGGACGCGGCCGGGGCGCACGGCCACCGGCTGCCACTCCACGGCTTTGGCATTGGAATCGGTAGTGGCGGCGCGCACCCAGTCGTCGCCGGAAACCTGGCTCTGGCTGGTGACGCCCATTTTCTGGCACACCAGCGTCAGCTCATCCTGCAGGCCGGCGCGCACCGACGGTACGCGCGACTTGTTCAGCGGGGCCCGGGCCAGCAGGGGGCGCTGGCTGGCATTGTCGCGGGCCATGGCCTTGTCGGCCACTTCCCGGAAAATCGGGGCCGCCGTCTGGGCCCCCGACCAGTTGGCCCCGATCGGCGAATCGACCACCACGATGCAGCTGTACTTGGGCTTGTCGGCCGGGAAGTAGCCGCAGAAGCTGGTCGAGTACATCTTGGTGTAGCGGCCGTTCTTGAATTTCCAGGCCGTGCCGGTTTTGCCCGCAATGGAGTAGTCGGCAGTTTTGATGGCCTTGGCCGTGCCCTCCTCGACCACGCCTTCCAGCATGGCCCGCAGCTTGACCAGCGTGGCGTCGGAGCAGATCTTGGCAATCAGCACCTGGGGCTCAAACTGCTCGATGACCTTGTCGGCCTGGCGGATTTCCTTCACAATCATCGGCTGCACCTTCACGCCGTTGTTGGCAATGGCGTTGTAAAAGGCCAGCGTCTGCAGCGGGGCCAGCTTCAGCTCGTAGCCGATGCACATGGTGCTGAGCGAGGTGCGGCTCCAGGAACGGTCCGTGGGGTCTTTCACGTAGGGCCGGGCCTCGCCCGCCATCTGGAAGCCCAGCGGCTTGTCGAGGCCGAATTTCTTCAGGTAGTCGGTGTACTTGTCGGGCTTGGCCGAGAAATGGTCGTTGACCAGCTTGGCCACGCCGATGTTGGACGAGTTCTGAATCACCTGCTTCACCGACAGCCGCCCGTAGGCGTGGGTATCGGTTTTGACCGCCCCGGCAATGCGCATGGAGCCGGTGCGGCCGGTGTTCACGGTATCATCCAGCGAGATTTCCGGGAATTCTTCCAGCAGCGCCATCATCGAGGCCAGCTTAAAGGTAGAGCCCGGCTCGGTGCGGCCCTGGTCGGCAATGGCGTAGTTGTAGTCCTCGCGGTACACGCCGTCGGCCACCTTGCCCAGGTTGGCCACGGCCTTGATTTCGCCGGTCTGCACTTCCATCAGAATCACGCAGCCGTAGGCCGCCCGGTTGGCCACCAACGACTTGAGCAGGGCATTTTCGGCCACGTCCTGCAGGTTGATGTCGAGCGTGGTTTTCACGTCGAAGCCGGGCTGGGGCTTAATTTCGGTGCCGTCGTAGATGGGCTTGTTGCCGCCGGGGAGCCGCTCAAACAGGGCCTCGCCGTCTTTGCCGGCCAGGTGGCGGTTGTAGGTAAACTCCAGCCCCGCGCCGTTCTTGTCCTCGTTCAGAAAGCCGATGGTGCGCTGGGCCAGGCCGCCGAAGGGCCGGAAGCGCTTGTCGACCTTCTCGAAGATGACGCCGCCCTTGTTTTTGCCGCCCCGGAAGATGGGCCACTGGGCCAGCAGCTTTTTATCCTGGTAGTTGATCTGCCGCGAGTTGAGCCGCACGTAGCGCACCGGCGCTTTCGGGTTGTGGGCATTCTTGAGCTTGCGCAGATACTCCTGCGGGCTCCGGTCGCCAAAGAAGCGCGACAGCAGCAGCGCCAGCGAGTCGCTGCCGGCCCGGAAGGTTTTGTCGTCCACCACGCTCGGGTCCCAGGCTACGCGGTAAAACGGCAGTGAGGTGGCCATGATGCTGCCATTGTCCGACAGCAGCATGCCGCGGGTGGCAAACACGGGCTGGTACACCACGCGCCGCTCCTGCTCCAGCGACTTCCACCGCGCGCCCTCCTTGAACTGGATGCGCGACACCTTCCACACGACGGCGCACGAAAACAGGCACACGCCCAGAAACGCCAGCCGGACGCGGGTAACGATGGATTTTTTGACGCTTCCTTTCATTAGCGGGGCTGCTTGGAAGTGGTTTTAGATTGTGCTGCCGCCCGGGCCGGCTTCTTCCGGGTCGTTTTCCTGGCGGCAGCTCGCGGCTTCGGGGTCGCTTGCGGGGCCTCCACCGTGCGGGCCCGGCGGGCGGGCAGCAGTGCCGGCACCGAGTCGGCGGTGGCAGCCGAGTCGCGGGCCGCGAGGGCGGCCAGCGAGTCGGCGTTGACCACCGGAATCAGGTCCAGCTCGGCCTCGTCGAGGCGGCCGGCGGGCACGCTGATGCGGAACGGCGGCGAGGAGCTTTCCACCAGCCCGTAGGCGGCCACCTTGCGGGCCACCTCGCTTTGCTTGCTGGCTTCCATGTAGTCCGATTTCAGGGTGGTGTAGTCGGCGCGCAGGTCTTCGGTTTCGAGGCGCAGCTTCTGAATGCTGCGGTTCATGCGGTTGCCCCAGTGGGTGTTGCCGATGTAGACCAGCGTCAAGACCATGATGAACAGCACGTGCGGCAGGTAGTGCACCGGCAGGCCTTCGCGAAACAGCACGTCCATGCGGGTGAAGCGCTCCAGTACCGAGAACACGCTCCAGGCGCTGCGCGGAGCGACTTTCTCAGCTTTTGGCGCCCGGGCCACCGGCTCGGGCCGGGCTTTGGGCGCCGGCTCGGCGACGGCCGCGTACTCCGGCTCCGCTACCGGCACGGGCGGCACTACCTCCCGGGGCACATTGGCGCGGGGCGGCGGGGCAGCAGTGGGCTTGATGGTGTTGGTAGCCATGGTCAGTTCTTGATTGCGATGCGCAGCTTGGCACTCCGGGCGCGGCTGTTCAGGGCTACTTCCTCGGCCGACGCTTCCACGGGCTTACGCGTGAGCACGTCGAAGGGCTGGTGGGTATGGCCGTAGAGGTCCTTTTCGGCCTCGCCGAAGAATTTGCCCTTCGCCATAAAGTTCTTCACCAGCCGGTCTTCGAGCGAGTGGTACGACATGACCACCAGCCGGCCGCCGGGGCGCAATACCTGGGCCGTCTGCTCCAGCATTTGCTGCAGGGCCGCCATTTCATCGTTCACCTCAATGCGCAGAGCCTGAAATACCTGGGCCAAATACTTGTTTTCCTTGCCCCTGGGCATGCAGCTCTGCATGGCTTTTTTCAGCTCCCCAATGGTTTGAATGGGCTGGCCGCGCCGGGCTGTGGCCAGCGTGTTGGCCAGCGTACGGGCATTGGTCACCTCACCGTACATGCCGAAGATGCGGTGCAGGTCGGCCGCCGGATACTCGTTTACGATGTCGGCGGCCGTGCGCGGCCCCTCGGGGTCCATGCGCATGTCCAGCGGGCCGTCGAAGCGGGTGCTGAAGCCGCGCGCCGGCGTGTCGAACTGGTGCGACGACACGCCCAGATCGGCCAGCAGGCCATCGACGGGCAGCGCGCCATGGCGGGCCAGCTCGTCGTGCAGGTCGCGGAAGTTGGCGCGGATGAAGGTAAACTGCGGCCGGGCCAGGCGGGCGGCTTCGGCCTCGGCATCGGCGTCCTGATCAAAGCTGTAGAGGTGGCCGGTGGTCAGGCGCTCCAGCATCCGGGCCGAGTGGCCGCCGCCGCCGAAGGTGACGTCGGCGTAGCGGCCGTCGGGGCGCATATCCAGCGCTTCGAGGCACTCGGCCAGCATCACGGGCCGGTGGTAGGCGGTATCGTTCAAGAACTCACTCATGCGGCGAGGGTGCCGCCGAGCGGCGGAGTTTCGTTGGTCAAAAATTTCTGGGCCAGCTTCGAGAAGCTCTGCTGATCTTTGATGAGGTACTCCTCATACTTGTCCGGCTCCCAGATTTCGCAGCGGTTGCCCAGGCCCACGATGATGGCTTCCTTCTCGATGCCCGAGTAGCGCAGCATGGTGCGCGGCAGCATGAAGCGGCCAATGTTATCGAGCTCTACCTCGGTCATGCCCCGAAAGAAGTTGCGCTGAAACTGCCGGTACTCCTCGTTGAATTCGTCGAGGGCCATCACCTTGTCGTGAATCACCTGCCAGGCCTCCCGCGGGTACAGCACCAGGCAGGGCTCGAAGCCGCGCACCAGCACCAGCTGGTTGCCGGAGGCCTCGGGCAGATTTCCCTTCACCTTGGCGGGCAGCACCAGGCGCCCTTTCGGGTCCAGCTTGCATTCATATTCGCCGGAGAGAAGGGGCATGGACAAGGGCTGCGAGCAAAGCTCAGGTAACGGATGATAGCAAAAGTACGCATTGACTCCGAAAAGGCAACCACGATTTACCATTTTCTACCACTACGCAAAAACCGCCTTTTCAACCAATGAGGGCGTTTTTTAAGCAAAAAAAGCAAAGCTCCAGGCCCACCTGAGGAAAAAGTGGTAAAGCCCGGACGGTCTTTTGCCAAAATGTCAGCCCGCTGCTGAAAGCCCGGGTGGGTCCTGCCCCCGAAGGGATTCCGGGGCGGGGTCAGGCGGCCTTGCCCCACTTCGGCGGCCTGCGACAGTACCGGCCGCCGGCACGTCAAACGGCTGGATTTCAGACTGGGCGAGGCAGGCCCCATTCTGGCCGATGAAGACCGTGCTGTTGGGCGGGTGAAGCTGGCTGAAGGCTCCTGATCCATAGAATGTTGCTAACCGCCAACTGGCCCGGGGCAACGGTTTCAAAGCCTGGACCGAGTACCTGGCTATACTCCCGTATTCGGCACCTTCCCGCTCGGAATATAAGCCCCCGTTGTCGGAGCGCGTCGTATCTTTACGGCTGTGAAGCGCCCCCTCCTGCATCGGCTGTTCAGTAGCTTGCTGGCTCTGCTGGTCCTGACCACCTCGGTCGGGCTTACAGTGCAGCAGCACACCTGCCGCAGCAGCGGGCACACCAGCGCGCAGGTTATCTTCTCGACGCCGCGGCACGGCTGCCCGGCTCCTGAAATGGCTGCCCAATACGCCCAGGCGCAGCTCAAAAGCGTCTGCTGCGACTTCAGCGCCCACTTCCACAAGCTCGACGCCACTTCCCCGGACTTACTCTGGGTCAAGCACTTGGCAGTCCCGTTCGTGGCGCTGGTGCCCCAGTGGCGCTGGCAGCCCGCCACCCCGGAGCTGCTACGGGCACCGCTGGCCCGCTGGCACTCCTCCGATTCTTCGCCCCCACCCCGCAGCGGCCGGGCACTGCTGGCGTTTGGGTGCACCTTGGTAGTGTAGAGCTTTTCTGTGCGCGTTGGACCCCAAAGGGTCCGTTTTTCACGGAAAACAACTTTAACTCCCCCGTTATGCACTTCTCATCCCAGGCCCGTCTGCTTTGCGTGTTGGGCCTTGGTGGCCTGAGCAGCCCCGCCGCGCTGGCCCAGGCCAACCTCATTGCCCCGGTCCGGGGCCAGATAACCGATGCCGGCGCGGCCGCGCCGGTGCCGGGTGCCGTAGTGCGCTGGCTGCAGGCCTCCCCCAATGCCGCGACGACGACCGACAACGCCGGCACCTTTTCCCTGGTTCGCCCCGCCCGCGCCGCTGCCGGCCGCCTCATCATCAGCGCCCTGGGCTACCGCGCCGATACGCTCACGGTGGGCGCCACCGACAACACCTTTCTGCGGGTGCCTTTGCGCCGCTCCCAGGAGCTGAGCGAAGTACAAGTGGAGGGCCGCGCCCTCACCTATTCGGCCCTTACGCCCACCAACTCCCAGATGATCAGCAGCCGCGACCTGGCTAAGTCGGCGTGCTGCAACCTGGCCGAAAGCTTCGAAACCAACGCTTCGGTGGAGGTTTCGACGACCGACGCCGTTTCCGGAGCCAAGCAGATCCAGCTCCTGGGCCTCGATGGGGCCTATTCCCTGCTCACGGTCGACAACCTGCCGGCCCTGCGCGGGCTGTCTACCCCTTACCGGCTGAGCTACCTTTCGGGCACCTGGATCGAGAGTATCGACATCATCAAGGGCATGGGCTCGGTGGTGAATGGCTACGAAAGCATTTCGGGCCAGGTCAACGTGCGCCTCAAGGAGCCCGAAAAGTCGGAGCGGCTGCTGTTCAACGTCTATGGCAACGACTTAGGCAAATTTGACCTGAACCTGAACCTGGCCACGCCCCTGGGCAAAAAGGTCAGCACGACCCTGCTGCTGCATTCCGACCACCTCGGCCGCCGCGTCGACCGCAACCAAGACGGCTTCCTGGACTTGCCTCTGGCCACGCAGTACAACCTGTTCAACAAGTGGAAGTATAAGTCGGGCACCGGCCTAGTGACCGAGATTGGGCTGGGGGCGCTGCGCGAAACCCGGCGGGGCGGGCAGCTGGGTTTCCGGGCTACCGAGGCGGACGCCTACCGCCAGCACTACGGCCTGATGAGCCGCACCGACCGCTACACCGGCTACGCCAAAACCTCGTATACCTGGCCCGGACGGCCCTACCAGAGCCTGGGGCTGCTGTTGAGCGGGACTTCCCACGACTTTGCATCTACCTACTCGTTTGGGTACCTGCGGGGCACCGGACCCGTCCGGTCGGTCCGCACCTACGACGGCCAGCAGCAGACGGCCCTGGCGACGCTGCTGTTTCAGAGCATCATCGGGACGACGGCCCACACCTACCGCGCCGGGCTGAGCTTCCTGCGCGACGACTACCGTGAGGTGTATAAAAGCGGCGTACCCTACCTCATCGAAACGCCCCAGGAGCAGTACCAGCGCGAGCACCGCAACCGGCTGGAGCAGGTTCCGGGGGCCTTTGCCGAATACACCTACCAGAATGCCCGCAACCTGACCACCGTCACGGGCCTGCGCCTCGACTACCACAACCTGTACGGCTGGTTTCTGACCCCGCGGCTGAACGTGAAGTACGATATCCGGCCTACCACCGTGCTGCGCCTGGCGGCCGGCCGCGGGTTCCGGACCGCTAACCCCATTGCCGAAAATGCCGGCATGCTGATCAGCTCCCGGGAATTTGTCATTGGTGGAAACCTGCAGCCCGAACGGGCCTGGAATGCCGGCGGCAGCTTTACGCAGTACTTCACCCTGGCAGGTCGTCCGGCCACGTTCGTCGCCGACTACTACCACACCGAGTTCCAGAACCAGGTGGTGGCCGACCCTTACACGGCTTCCACCCAGCTGCTGATTGACAACCTGCAGCCCGGCGGCCGGTCTTTCTCGCGCAGCTTTCAGGCCGAAGTGCAGGTGGAGCCCGTCAAAGGCCTGCAGGCCAAGGCCGCCTACAAGTTTCTGGATGTGCGTACCACCTACGACAACCAGCTGCTGCCCAAGGTGCTGGTGCCGCGCCACCGCCTGTTTGCCAACATTGGCTACGCCACGGCTTTCGACAAATGGCGCTTCGACGTAACCGGCCAGTGGTTTGGGCCCCGCCCGCTGGCGCACGTGCCCGGCACCTTCGACCACTTGCACGGTACCGGCGCGGCCATGGAATTTGCCTACACGCCCCGCTACGCGGTGTTTAACGTCCAGACGACCCGCGCATTCAAGCGCTTCGAGGTCTACGCCGGAGCGGAAAACGTTACCAACTACCGCCAGCGCACCCCCATTATCGGGGCTGACGCCCCCTTCGGTCCTAACTTCGACGCCGCCATGGTGTGGGGGCCGGTGTTTGGCCGGCTCACCTACGCGGGCCTGCGCTTCAAAATTGACTAGCCGAAGGCGAATCTTCCGGCAAACTCTTTGTTAAGCGGTTGTCTCTCGCCGCCGACGACCCACTTTTACTTTTCACCTTTTCCCTCCGCTATGATTTCCCTCAAAACCTTCCTGCTGGCGCTGCTGGTGCTGCTTACAGCCCAGGTTGTCCGGGCCCAGGACAAAACCAAGACGAAAGTAAAAGGCCCGACCACCGAGCAGTTTCAGATGAAAACCTCGGCGGTGTGCGACATGTGCAAAACCCGCCTGGAAAAGGCGCTGGCCTACGAAAAAGGCGTGCAGGAAGCTACTCTCGACGTCCCCACCCAGATGCTCACCGTAGCGTACCGCCCCGATAAGACGTCGGCGGCGGTGCTGCGCACGGCCGTGCAGCGCACCGGCTACGACGCCGACGACCAGCCCGCCGAGCCCCGGGCCTACGACCGGCTGCCGGACTGCTGCAAGAAAACCAACGCCGTGCATTCCGACGGCGCCAAGTAAGCCGCTGGTCCCGGTTGTGCTGATTCGCCGGACTCGCCACCAAAAAAGCCTCACTGCTGCCAGCAGTGAGGCTTTTTTGATTGTTTGCCCTCAGGCCTGCGCTCCTCGGCTGAGCTGCACGTCAAACTCCAGCACGGCATTGAAAGCCAGCGGCCGGGTAAGGCGCCGATGGTTGGTGCCCGATATTTCCAGAGTGAACCAATCGGTGCGCAGGTACTCCAGCAGGTTGGCCCGGCTCTGCACTTCCATATCGATGCGGGTGGCATGGATGGCCCGGTTCGAGAACGACGCTACGGCTACTTTACGGCTACCGGCGGTCAGGAAGCAGGTACCGCTTTCCAGCGCCGCCAGGGTGGCCGTTCCCCGCCCGATCGGGTGATCCGGCACGGGCTGCCAAGCCAGATGCGCGGCCCGCAGGGTTACGGCCGTCACGCCGGGGCCGGTCAGCGTAGCCAAGCAGGGCAACGTATTGGGCAGCATAGCCTCGCACAGATAAATCAGATCCATGCTGGGGTCGATGCGCAGGTTGATGGCGCGGGCACTCGGCGTCAGCGTGGAGTGCAACGACCGGCGCAGGCTTTCGTGGTTGATAATGGTAAGGTCGACGCCCAGCACTACGGGCGGCAAAGCAGGGGCAGCAGCCTTGGGGTAGCGGTTCATGGCCAGGAAGTATGTTGCAGATAGGAGCAGAAACCAGGGCGACGAGAGGGTCGCAAAGCAGTCAGGCATTATGTTTGCGCCCGTATAGCCGAGGTACGTATAAGGTAACTGTTTGCCAGGAATATGAAGCGCTAAAGTATAGCAAGCCAGGCAGTAAGTAGGCAGACAGCGCGTCAGAGACGAGCAGCAATCGATTTTCTCCTACTGAATAATAGAACAAATCAATTTGCAATTATTTATATTCACCCCGGTCACTCGCAACCCTTCCTGCAATGAAGATCACCTGCCTGCTACTCGATGATGATCCGCTCGTGCTAGACCTGCTCCAGGCTTACGCGTCCATGACGGATATACTCGATGTGAAGGCCGTATTCTCCGATCCGCTGGAAGCGCACCGCTATCTGCTGACCAACGATGTACAGGTGCTTTTCTCCGACGTAACCATGCCCCACCTCAGCGGCCTGGACCTGGTCCGCTCCCTGCAGCAGCCCCCGCTGGTCGTGCTGATGACGTCGCACCCGCAGTACGCCATGGAGGGGTTCAACCTGGACGTAATTGATTTCCTGCTCAAGCCGATTTCACTTGACCGGTTTTTGAAAGCCGTTAACAAAGTAGCCAGTATTCTGCGCGCCAGCCAGGTCAACGGGGAAGAGGCCGCCGACACGCGGGCGGGCTGGGGCTCGTTCTTTATTCGTACCGATGCCCAGTTTGTGCGCCTGCACTACCGGGAGGTCCTCTACATCGAAGCGCTGAAAGACTTCACCAAGATTAATACCGCTGACGGCCGCACGCACCTCACGCTGGTAAACCTGAAAAACCTGGAGGAGCAGCTACCACCGGGGCTGTTCGTGCGCACGCACCGCTCCTACTTGGTCAATGCCGCCCAGATTGAGGCCATCAGTACCATGGAGGTGCGGGTCGGCGGCCATGCCCTGCCCCTGGGGCAAACCTACCGCGAACGGGTAACGGAGCGGATTGTCAACCGCTCGCTGATTCGGCGGCAACAACACTAGCCATCCGGGCAGCCGGCTGCTCTTCAGGCGCCACTTTAGCCGCCGGCAGCGTAAACCGGAAGATGCTACCCCGCCCGGGCTGGCTTTCGAAGTAAATCCGGCCGCCGTTGCGCTCCACAAAGTCGCGGCAGAGCTGCAGCCCCAGCCCGGTGCCTTTCTCCAGGGCCGTGCCCGGCGTAGAATGGGGCCCGCCCAGCCCAAATACTTTGTCACGGTCAGCCGCGGCAATGCCCACGCCGGTATCGGCTACGGCCACCTCCCACCCCTTGCCCAACCGGCTGGCCGACACCGTGATAGTGCCATTGTCGGGCGTAAACTTAATGGCGTTGCTGACCAGATTTCGAACTACCAGACGCGTCATGTTAAGGTCGGCGTGCACCAGGCAGGCGGCGGGCACCTGGTTGAGAAACAGAATGGATTTGCGCTCGGCATCGCCGAGCAGCACCCCCAGGGCCTCGTCCACCAGCGCATCCAGCCGCAGCGGCTCGGGCCGTACGCCGCGGCCCTGCATCTGCGCCGCCGACCAGTTCAACAGGTTATCCAGCAGGCGCAGGGTGCTGTCGAGCGTGCGGGAAAGCCGGTCGGAATGCACGGCCAAACGCTCGGGCGGCAGCTTGCCCATGTTCAGCAACGAAAGCAGCGAATACAGCGAGCTAAGCGGACTGCGCAGGTCGTGGGAGATAACCGAAAACAGCGTATCCTTCATCCGGTTGAGGCGGCCCAGCTCCTCCTTCTGCCGGTTAATAGCCCTATTCTTGCGCTCCAGCAGCCGGTTGATGCGCGCCTGCTGCCGACGGCTACGGTATAAAACCACCGCCAGCCCCAGCAGCAGCAACGTTCCGGTCCCGAGCATGTTACGCAGGAGCAGCTGGCGGCGTAGGGTAGCCTGCTGCAGCTGCCGGCCTTTGGTCAGCAGTTGGATTTCCCGCTCCTTCTTCTCGCTTTCGTACCGCGTTTCCAGCTCGGCACGCTGCGCGGCGCGCTCCTCGGCAAAGACCGTATCCTGCAGCCCAGCATAGCGCGTCATGCTCGTCAAAGCCTGCGCGTACTTGCCCTGGCGGCGGTACGCATCGGCCAGCGTACGGTACAAGATGCTTAGCAGGGGTTTGGAGCGGCGTTGCTGGGCCAGAGGCAAAGCCCGGCGCAACAAAATCTCCGCGGTGGCCGGCTGCTCCATCGCCAGTCGGGCCGTGGCCAGCGCCTGCAGCACCTGGGCGCGGGGCCCTGGTGGCGCCTGCCGCGGCAGTGCCGCCAGGGCCCGGGTGTAGTAGGCAGCAGCCAGCTCCTGATTACCGACGGCCTGGTAGACCTGCGCAATGCCGCTCAGTGCCACCGCCGTACGGCTACTATCTCGGATACGGGTTCCTTGCTGGAGCGCCTGCCGCAGATAATACAATGCCCGACTATAGTGCTGCTGGTGCTGATGGGCTTCCCCGATTGCCGTTAGGGCACCCGTTATTTCCTGCCGCCGACCCAGCCGCTGCCAGGCGCTCAAAGCCCGCGCGTGGCTGCTTAAAACTTGCGGCCAGTTATGCTGACTGCGGTACAGCTCACCCAGCTGCCCATAGACCTGGGCCGTACCCTCCAGATCACGCGGGCGCATAAAGCTGTACAGCGCCCGTACATACGTCAGGCGGGCCTGGCCCGTATCGCCCTGAATGTGCTGCGTGCGGCCCATCTGCTGCAGCGCCCGCGCTGTTCCCGCCGGGTGGTTATGCTGCTGGTAAAGACGCAACGCCCGCCGGAAGCTGTGCAGGGCCCGGTCAGACTGACCTATACTCACCTGAACGTTGCCTAAGGCCATGTAAGCCGCCGCCACGCGGGCGGACTCATGGGTAGCCAGAGCTTGCTGCACAGCCGCCTGCCGGGCCCGCAGATCATCAGCGGTGCATGACCCAGCGACCGGCAACAGAGCAGTGGGGACCGCCAGCACAGTGTGGCTATGCTCCGGAATAGCTGGCTGAACAGTAGCCTTTGCCCCGGCGGCGTCGCCGAGGACAAGCAACACCGCTACCACCAGCCACCTAAAGGGCCGGAAACCGGAACCTGCATACGCCACCGAAAACAGCAACATGGCATAGTACATTGACAAGGCCGCGGGCCATACCGGGTGCCGCCCGACTTAGGGACTGGCCCTCAGTATTCAATGTAATATATATAGATTATGCCTGACAAGTCATATTTACCTAAACACCGGACTTTGGCTGGCAAAGCCTTGATATTTCCTTTGATAACGTCGTAAGCTCCTTGGTGGCGCTACTGTGCGGCAGCTTCCTTCGCCTGCCACAACCGCCACCACGGCAAGTAGGGCTGGTCGTGGTGCTCGTAGTGGTACCCAAAAAAGTAGCAGCTGACGAAAGCCCACAGGTGGTGACGCAGCTGGCTGCGCGACTTGTGCCGGTTGTCGGCGTGATGCTCGCCCCGGTGCGGCAGGTAAGTCCCGAAAAAGAACAGCTGCAGCGTCGCCAGCACGGCCGGCACCATCCAGAAAGCAATGACATTGCTCATGGGAAAAGCAAGCTTGAGCAGGTTGTAGGTCAGCGCCATCAGGCCGACCTGCCACCAGGTCACGTAATTCCAGGCAAAGCGGGCAAACCAGAACAGGAAGCTGGGGTGGCGGCCGTCGTGGAAGTCCGGATCGGCGGCGGTACCCACGTGGCGGTGGTGCTGGTGGTGCTTGTGCAGCATACCCGGAAACCAGTTGAAGGCAAACAGCAGCGCCGTAACAGTACCCAGCGCGTTATTCAACCGCTTGTGCGGACTCACCACGCCGTGCATGGCATCATGGGCCGTGATGAACAGGCCGGTGTACAGGTGGGTCTGGAGCAGGGCCAACAGATACGGCCAGGGCGAAGACCAGTCGGGACGGTAGAAAGCCAGCTCAAAGGCCAGCAACGCTGTCCAGGTCCCGATAATCAGTAGCGCCACGACTACTCCCCGGGAGCCCAGGGGCTGGGGTGCCACTTTAGAGGGCGTCGGAGCAAGCTGGTGGGGTTGGGTCAGGGGCATACGCAACGGCAACAAAACGAGCAAACAGCTCCGTCAGCCATAAAATTCACATTTTTCCCGCCGCACACTCGGCTACAGGGCCAGCAGCGCGTCGCGCACGTTTTCCATCAGCCACAGTGGCGTGCTGGTAGCCCCGCAAATGCCGACCGATTGCCCCGGCTGAAACCATTCAGCCCGCAGCTCTTCGACCTTGGAAATAAAGTGGGTGCTGGGGTTCGTCTCTTGGCAGACCTGGTAGAGCACTTTACCGTTGGAGCTTTTGGTGCCCGATACAAACACAATCTGGTCGTACTGGGCCGCAAACCGCCGCAAATCCTTGTCGCGGTTGCTGACCTGCCGGCAAATCGTGTCGTTGGCGTTGATCTGGTAGCCGCGCTGCTCCAGCTCGCCCTTGATGCGGTAGAAGCTATCGGTGCTCTTGGTGGTCTGGCTGTAGAGCGTGATGTTGGCCGGCAGCTCGTGACTCAGCAGTTCCGCCAGGTTTTCGAACACCACGGCGTTGCCGCTGGTCTGTCCGAGCAGGCCCAGCACTTCGGCGTGGCCGTGCTTGCCGTAGATAAAGATCCGCTCCTGCTTATCGTAGCTGGTTTTGATGCGGTTCTGCAGCTTGAGCACCACCGGGCAGGAGGCGTCAATCAGGGTCAGGTTGTTTTGCAGGGCCATCTGGTAGGTACTCGGCGGCTCCCCGTGGGCCCGGATCAGCACGGCCTCTTCCCGCAGCTGGGCAAACTGCTCGTGGCAGATGATGCGCAGGCCGCGGGCCTCCAGGCGCTGCACCTCCTCATCGTTGTGCACAATGTCGCCGAGGCAATACAGGTACCCTTGCTCATCCAGGATGTCTTCCGCCATCTGAATAGCATAGATAACGCCAAAGCAAAAGCCGGAATTGGGGTCGATACGGACGCTCAGGTGGTGCGGCATAGCTCGGAAACCAGGAAAGCGGGCGGAAGGTTACGGATGGGCTTCAAGAAAGCAGAAGTTACGAAACATAGGGCAGACACGGTTTTTGGCCAAGCAGGAATCTGGGCCGTACCCGGCAGACTCCTGCTTGCCGACCGGCCCCTGCGCTTCCACTCAAGTCTTTGCCTATCGTGCAGGTAATACCGGATAAAGGAAACTTTGTTTTGATTTTGCTCCCAAAATAGTAAACAAAAAAGCCGTACCAGAACTCCGGCGCGGCTTTTCCATTCTTTTAAACGAGCAGGCGGCAGGTCTAGATGCGGCCTATCTGCTGGGCTTCCGTTTCGCTCACGTGCCCGCGCTCTACCATGAAGGAGCGGACCAGCGCAAACGATTCGGCATCCATACCTGAGCCGGGGTGAGCCAGCAGCGTTTTCACCAGAAACTCCCGGTCCTGCTCGACGTGCTGGCTAAGACCCAGAAACGAAGGCAGGTTGCTTTCCACGCTCAGGCGCAGAAAGCGAATTTCGGCATTGTCGGCGTCCAGCTTCACCGCTTGTTCAAACTGCTTGCTGGCATTCTGCACGTAGGTCAGCTTGTTGAACATCGATGCGTCGCGGGCGCGGATGGCCTCGGCGGCCGCTTTGTAGGCCAGTACTACCGGCTCCTGCCGGGTGTAGGCGGCCATCAACTGGTAGAATTTTTCGCCGGCCTGCTTATCGGCGGCGGCCAGCTGGTAGTGGCGGCGCAGGTTGGCCGTGGTATAGGGAGTGGCGTCGGACACGAGGGAAAGAAGGGTAAAAAACAGGGTGAGAAGCAGCTTCACGCGGGTAGATTTCGTGGTCAGATAGCCCGGAGGCGGTAACGAAAGTACGAACCCATCAATAAAAGCAGCTTGGTATTGTCGGGCACGCGCACCCGCTCACCCAAAATCCGTGCCGCCGGCAGCTGGCGGATCTTGTGAAAAAGCTTCAGGTAGTATACGTACGCCAGGTACACGCCCAGGCGCGCCGCCCGCGGCAGCTGCACGATACCGGCGTAGCCCGCGTCGAAGTCGGCGCGGATGTCGGCTTCAATTTCGCGCTTTACCCGGTCGTCGAACTGCTCGTACTGTACGCCGGGGAAGTACACGCGGCCCCGCTCCTCGTAGTCGGAGCGGATGTCGCGTAGGAAGTTCACTTTCTGAAAAGCCGAACCCAGGCGCCGGGCCGGCTCGCGCAGCCGGTCAAACAGGACCGCGTCGCCCTCGCAGAAGATGCGCAGGCACATCAGCCCCACCACTTCGGCCGAGCCGTAGATGTATTCTTCGTACATGCCCTGGTGGTAGCTGCGGTCTTCCAGGTCCATTTCCATGCTTTTCAGAAAAGCCTCGATGAACTCGGTATCAATGCCGTAGCGGTGCACCATGAGCTGAAACGAGTGCAGCACCGGACTCAGGCTGAAACCGGTTTCCAGCGCCTCGTAGGTCTGGCGGCGGAAGTCGGCGAACAGGGCTGCCTTGTCCCGGTCGTGGAAGGTGTCCACGATTTCGTCGGCCCAGCGGACGAAGCCATACACGGCGTACACCGGCAGGTGAAACCGCTGGTCGAGCGTGCGGATGCCCAGCGTAAACGACGTGCTGTAGCGCTTGGTAATCAGCTTGCTGCACGCCAGGCTGGTTTGATCAAAGAGAGCAACGTGGTCCAAAAGGCGCGGGTTAGGTTCAGGTGGAAAAGGTACGAAACCAAATCAGCTTCGGTAGAATACGAGGGCAGCTGCCGCAACAGTCGGCCTGCCCAGAAAACCAGCCCGGGGCCGGCAGGTTTGGCCGCCGGGCCATAAATGCCGCCGCCTGGGCCGAGGCGGGAGCTACTACCGACGGGCCGAGCCCTGCTCCTTCTCCACTTCGCCGGCGACCACCTGCCCCGAAATCAGGGACGGCGGCACGCCCGGGCCGGGCACCGTGAGCTGACCCGTAAAATACAGATTATTAACCTTTTTGCTTTTTAGCGTGGGCTTCAGGATGGCCGTTTGCTTGAGCGTGTTGGCCAAGCCGTAAGCGTTGCCCTTGTAGCTGTGGTAATCAGCCGCAAAGTCGCGGTGGGCGTAGCTGCGCTTGTACACCACAGCATCGCGCAGGTTTTCGCCCACGTGGCGCTCCAGCCGGTCCATCATCAGGTGGTAGTAATGCTCCCGGGTTGCTTCGGGGTCGGCCAGGTCGGGCGCCACGGGCATGAGCAGAAACAGGTTCTCCCCGCCTTCGGGCGCCACCGTCGGGTCGGTTTTAGACGGGGCCGACACGTAGAACAGCGGCTTGCTGGGCCACTGCGGCGCCTCGTAGATTTCGTGGGCGTGCAGCTCGAAGTCCTCGTCGAAAAACAGGTTGTGATGCTCCAGCTTGGGCACGCGCTTGTTCAGGCCCAGGTAAAACAGCAGCGAGGAGGGCGCCATCGTGCGCGAATTCCAGTAGGCCTCATCGTAGTGGCGCCACTCGGGCAGCAGCAGGTGCTGCTCGGCGTGGTGGTAGTCGGCGCCGGCAACGACGATGTCGGCCGGGCGGAAGCCGGTGGCCGTCTGCACGCCGGTGGCGCGGCCGTTTTCCACCCGGATCTGCTGCACCTCCTGATTGTACTCCAGCGTCACGCCCTGCTCCTGGGCCAGGCGCACCATGCCCTCCACAATTTTGTGCATCCCGCCCTTGGGGTACCAGGTACCCAGCGCCAGGTCGGCGTAGTTCATCAGCGAGTACAGCGCCGGCGTGTTCTGGGAGGTGGCGCCGAGGAACAGAATCGGGAACTCGACCAGCTGCAACAGCTTGGGATGCTTAAAAAAGCGCCGCACGTGCTTGTGCATGCTCTGCAGGATATCGAGGCGCAGGGCGTCGACCAGCAGGCGCGGGTCGGCAAACTCCAGCAGCGAGCGGCCGGGCATATGCACGAATTTGTTGATGCCGACTTCGTACTTGTACTGGGCCTGGCGCAGAAACTCGTCCAGCCGGGCCGCGCTGCCCGGCTCAATGCTTTCAAACAGGCGGCGGATATCGGCCATCGACGCCGGAATGTCTACCGCGTCATCTCCTTTGAATATCACCTGATACGACGGGTCGAGGCGCACCAGCTCGTAGTAGTCAGCTACTTTTTTGCCGAAGCGGGCAAAGTACTGCTCAAACACGCCGGGCATCCAGTACCAGCTCGGCCCCATGTCGAACGTGAAGCCCTCGGCCCGGAACACCCGGGCGCGGCCGCCGGGGCCTTCATTCTTTTCCAGGATCGTGACGCGGTAGCCGCGCTGGGCCAGGGAAGTAGCCGCCGAAAGCCCGGCAAAGCCGGCGCCGATAACCAGAACGTGCTGGGGGGAGGAAGTAGTCAAAAGAAGCGGATGAGGTAGAAAGGCTGCAAGCTACAATCCGTAGCCGTTAGGCATTTGTTTTAAGCTCGGACCGAAAGGAGGCCATAAAAAAACGGGCCGCGGGCGCCACCACCTTTCGGCTGTGTCGTTCGCGGCCCGCTCTACGCCCGGGGCGGAAGTTGTACTCTCTCCCTATTCCCTACACGCCGGGGGCATAGACCTTGAGAGCATCTTTCAGCTCCTTACGGGCAATGTGGATGCGGTTCTTGACGGTCCCAATCGGAATCTGCAGCTTCTCGGCAATTTCGAGATACTTGTAGCCGATGTAGTACATCATGAACGGCGTGCGGTAGTCAGCTGAGAGGCTGGCAATGGCTTCATTAATATCTGTCACTACGAAATCCGAGGTGGCTCCGTTGTGAGTAATGTAGTTTTCGTCGGTATTGAAGTACTGAAAGTACTCCGTGCTGTCAATATTGCTATTGCGCTTGGTGATTTTGTTGTAGTTGTTGATGAAGGTGTTGCGCATGATGGTGTACAACCACGCCTTCAGGTTGGTGCCGGCTTTGAACTTGTCTTTGTTCAGCATGGCTTTGAGCAAGGTTTCCTGAACCAGGTCCTTGGCATCGTCCGCGTCGCGCGTCAGGTTCATCGCCACGGGCTTCAGGGAGTAGGAAATCTTTTGTACTTGATCGGTGAATTCCAAAGAGGTCATACTGTTTAGCTTTTCGTGGCAAAAGGTTAAACAAATATACGAGGAGATTTAGATAACGGACAAGGTAGGAACGAAAATAATCCTGGGTCCGGGCTCTTCGTATGTTGGTACACGAATATGCCGCCAAGGTACGAACCAGCCCAGGCTTCCCCCCGGATTACCCCATAAATTCGGCTTGCCTCCCGTTCCGGGAGTTGAACCCGGGAATTTGCCCGGTGAACGCCACCGCCCTTGCGCCCGGTGCAAACCAGGAAGGGCCGGCTGGACCTCCTAACCTGTGGGTTTCGGACTAAAAAAAATTATTCCGCCTGTGGGCCTAGCTGCTCCACAAGTGCCAGAAAATCCGTCATCAGGTACGGCCGTACAGCCCGGGGCGGCAGCACAAGGCTGGGTTGGGCCTGAACCAGGGGGCCATACAGCACCAGGGCTGCGTCGGGACAGCGCTGGGCAAGGTCATCTACGAACGACTGGAGCTGGTCACGCTCCGGCATGGCCGTCAGGACAGTGCAGACGGCATGAGGATGGTAAGTACGGCATACCGACAGCAGCTCCTCGGCCGGCAGGTTTTGCCCCAGGTACAGCACATGGTGGGCGCGGGCCCGCAGGGCGTAGTTCATAAACAGCAGCGCCAGCTCGTGCAGCTCGCCTTCGGGCAGAAACAGCACCCAGCGGCGGGCCCCCGCGGGCGACGCCGGGGGCAGGGCATCCGTGGCGGCCAGCATCTTTTGCCGCAGAATGTTGGTTACCAAATGCTCCTGCGCTGGATGCACGCTGCCCGTTAGCCACAGAATCCCGACCCGCTGCAGAAACGGGTACACCACCTGCATAATGGCGGACTCAAAGCCCAGTTGCTGCACCGCGTCGGTGAGCAGGCGGTACAGCCGCGGCTCGTCGAGGTCGAGCATGGCCGCCAGCAGGGAGTTTACCTGCTGGGCATAGTCGTGGATGTCAGTACTGCAGGAAATAACGGCCGAGGCCAGCTCCTGCTCGCTCAGGCGGGCAATTTTGGAAATCCGGTGCCCCTGCCCGCAGAGCGTGGCCACGTTGAGCAGGCGCCGCAGGTCGTCGTCGCGGTAGGAGCGGATGTTGGTGGGGGTGCGCTCCGGCGTCAGGATGCCGTAGCGCTGCTCCCACATGCGGATGGTATGCGCCTTGATCCCGGAAATATTTTCCAGGTCACTTATTGAAAACTGTCCCACCGTGCCGGCCCTACGAATTGAAAGATGAAATATGCCGCCGGTCTTTGGGTGCCGGCTTGCGCAGTGCCAGCGCCACGTAGCGCCGCGATACCCACAGCATGCCAAACTCCTCGGAGCCGTCGCGGCCAGTGGTTTTGTGGTGCATCTTGTGGGCCATGTTCAGCGCCCGAAGGTAGGTGTTGCCCGATTTGCGCCAAAACCGCAGCCGGCCGTGAATCAGCACGTCGTGCACGAAGAAATAAACGGTACCGTACGCGGCAATGCCAATGCCGACCCAGAGGCGCCAGTCTTTGGCCGGTGAGCCGTAGATAATGCACAGCATCGACAGCGCCCCATAAAACAGGAAGAAGAAGTCGTTGCGCTCCAAGTGATGCGGGTGGCGCACGTGGTGGGAGCGGTGCAGAAACCAGAGCGGACCGTGGAGCACAAATTTGTGCATGAACCAGGCCACGAACTCCATACCCAGAAAGGTGGCCGTCGTTACGGCTACGGCTGCCAGCGTTGTCATAGGGAGCTAACCGGGTTGGGGAGTAAAAGTTAAAAGAGAGGAAAAGTCCGCAAGCCGAACCAAAGCCCCTGCCCCGCCTCAGCTTCCGACCCTCCCAGCAACTCAGAACCGGGCATTGACCTAGTTCCAGGTTATTTTCTCCTTGTTGAGGAAGGCAGCAATACCGCGGCGGCAATCTACGGAGCCGCGGGCTTCGGCATTCAGCTGGGCGGCGTAGCGCAGGCTGTCTTCCAGGGGCATTTCCGGGATGCGGGCCAACATTTCCTTGGTCAGCGCCATACTCTGCCCGGAGTTCTGCACGCACAGGCGGCGGGCAAACTCATACACGCTGCCTGCCAGCTCCTCGCTGGAAACCAGGAAGTTGACCAGCCCGAAGTCGGTAGCCGCCTGGGCCGAGATAATGTCGCCGGTGAGCAGCAGCTGCTTGGTGCGGGCCTCCCCGATCTTGCGCAGCAAAAAGACGCTGACGATGGCGGGCAGGAAGCCGATTTGCACCTCGGTATAGCCAAACTTGGCTTCGGGCACGGCAAAGGCAAAGTCGCAGATGGTGACCAGGCCGCAGCCGCCCGCCAGCGCGTGCCCCTGAATTTCGCCGATTACGATTTTATCCAGGGTGTAAATCTGGTGAAACAGCTGCATCAGGTGAGTGGAGTCGGCCAGATTATCGGCGTAGCCAAATTCCTGCAGCTCCTGAATATAGGTAAGGTCGGCCCCGGCGCAGAAGGCCGGACCCTCGGCGCGCAGCACGATAACCTTGCAGGCTTCATCTTCTTCGGCAAACTCAAAGGCCTGCTTCAGCTCCGACACCATGTCAAAGCTCAGCGCATTGCGCTTGTCGGGGCGGTTGAGGGTGATGTAGCCGATGGCGTCCCGCGCCTCGTAGCGGATGTAGCGAAGCGCTTCCAGCTCCTGGGTAGGCATATTGTCCATGACAGTCGTTGCAAAAGGCAGGGTGATGCTTTCGGGCGGCATGGACGGCAAGGGGCCGGGCCGGGGCGGAAGCGTGGAGTCAGGCTATAACCAAACCTAACAAAAATGCGCAGCTAAAGAAACTATATAGCGTAGCCACCAGCAATTCGGTTTCGATGAGCCGCATTTTTCCCCACTCCTACCGCCGCGGTCGCACGCTGAACGCACCCTGCGTGGTTACGTCGTGGGTCCGGAAGCCCGCCGCTTTCAGCGCAGAGTCCTGCCGGGCCACGTACCACGACTTGCAGGACGAGTCGAAAACAACGGGGGCCCGCCGCCCGAACACGGCCGCCAGCTCCGCGGCCGCTACCCGGGCATTGCGCCGCAGCACCACCACTTCTACCGGCTGCGGCTGCCGGGCCCCATCGAGGCGGCCGGAAACAAAGGCCAGCCGCTGCCCCCGCCACACGGCCAGCAGCAGGTGGGGCGCGGGCAGCGCCGTCGGCACGGGGGCCGGCTGCCAGCCCACGTGGTAGCGCACCCGCCGGGCTTCGCGCTGAATGATACCCGGCACGATACGGTAGGTGCGCTCCTTGTCGGACAAGGGCAGGGAATCGACGGTGACGATGTGCGCGGCCGCGCCCTGCCAGAAGCCGACCACCGAGCGGCGCGGAATGCTGTAGATAATCAGCCGCTCGTCGGTGGTAAGGGCACGGGCGGCCCACACGCTGCTGCCGCTGTAGACGGCGAGCAACGCGCCGGCCACTGCCAGCCAGGGCAGCTTTTTTAGGGCCAGAAACGCGAGCAGCGCCAGAATTACCCCGCCAATCAGCCATACCTGCGGCGCGGTGACGTGAATACCGGAAATCAGCGCGCCCGGCATTGTGCGGCCAATCCAGAAGATGTATTCATTGAAAGCCCAGATCATTTTTTCAAACAGCCAGGCCAGCCCCCGCGGCAGATAGTCGAGGGCGGGCTGCCCGGCGGCCGGTACCAGCAGCCCGAGCAGCGCCACCAGTCCCTTCGTGACCAGCAGCGCCAGGCCCACATACACCGCTCCCGAGGAAATGGGCACGGCCACCAGGTTGGAAGCCAGAAAGCTGAGGGGAAACTGATGAAAGTAAAACAGCCCCAGCGGAAACGTAGCCACCTGCGCGGCCAGCGACAAAGCCGTAGCCTGCCAGATCTTCTCCCCCGTCCAGCCCGCCGCCTGCCACAGCCCCTGCACCGCCCTGGGCTGCCAGGGCCGCCGGCGGTTCCAGGCCAGCTCCCGGAAGTCGACCCACCCGGCAATGCGCGGCTGCAGGTACACAATGCTCAGCACGGCCAGAAAAGACAGCTGGAAGCCCACGTCGGCCAGCAGGTAGGGGTCGTAGCACAGCAGCACGAAGGCGGCCACGGCCAGCGTATTATACATGGTGCTTTGCCGGCCGGTGGCCCGGGCCACGATGATAAAGGTAAACATCACGGCCGCCCGCAGCACCGATGCCGAAAGCCCCGTCAAAAAGGCGTAAGCCCAGATAACGCCCAGCCCCAGCGCCGCGGCCGTGAGGCGGAACAGCCAGGTGCGCCGGCCCGGCAGCCGCCCCAGCAGCCACGTTACGGCCCCAAACAGCAGCCCCACCTGCAGGCCCGACACGGCCATGATGTGCGTGGTGCCGGTGTTGGCGTAGGCCTGCTTGGTATCCTGGTCCACGTCGTCCTTGATGCCCAGCACCAGCGCCGAGGCCAGCGCGTACTCCCGCTTGGCCCGCACGTAGTGCCGAAACACGCCCTCCAGCACCCGCGCGGCGCGCATGCTCAGGGCTTTCAGATAGCTGGGCGGGCGGAAGCTGATGCGCCTATACTGGTCGGCATGGATGAACTGCTGGTGGTAGACCTGATGGTACTGCAGGTAGCGGCGGTAGTCGAACTCGCCGGGATTGAGCGGCCCTTTGCTCGGCGCCGGCTCGCCGCGCACCAGCCACACGTCGCCGTACTGCGGCATGGCCACGCCCGGGTCGCGGGGCACCGACACCCGGATGCCGCCCAGCGCCGGCTGCCACTGCCCCGCTATGCGCACCGCCGACACCCGCACGGTAGTGGCAAAGGTAGACGGGCGCGTCACGGTATAGTCGTCGACCACGGCCCGGTAAAACTCGACGGGGCCGCGCAGCTGGCTCAGGTGCGTGGGCTGCCGCGATTCGGTGGCTTGCTGGGTGAGGGTGAGGCCGGCCAGATACAGACAGAGCAGGGCCAGCAGGCCCACGCCATCCGTGGGGCCGGGTGTGGGCTGGCGGCTGGCCCAGCGCTGCAGCCCGACAAACACCCCGATGCTGGCGGCCAGGGTCCAGCGCAGGTCCGGCAGGCTGCTGCCGAAGTAGAGGTAGGATAGAATGCCGGCGGCCAGCGCCAGAAACAGCCGCACAAAGGCAACGGGGGCCCAGTGAATCATAGGAGGATAGAATAAATAACTGCTGCACTGATTACCCGAGTAAGCTGCTAAAATTCCGGCATAAGTCAATGCCGCAGGGCTCCGGTGAAACGCCCGGCGCCGGCTTCGCCCGGCAAGCTATTTCCCGAGTGCCAGGGAGACTACCAGACGCCAAAAAGCCTGCCCATCAGGTCGATAGACAGGCTTTTACCTAGGAATGCGCCGTTACAGCGCTTAGTGCGGTCGGCGCAACTCCATCTTAAAGTGCTCAATGGCACACTCCGTAAACTGGTCCCCGATCTTCTCAAAGCCGTGGCGCTCATAAAACGGAATGGCGCGCAGCTGCGCGTTCAGGTACACCGCGGCGGCGGGTTGGGCCGTCCGCACGTCGTCGAGCACGCGCCGCAGCAGCGCCGCGCCCACGGCCTGGTTGCGAAATTCGGCCAGCACGGCGAACCGCTCCAGCTTTACGCCGTCGGCAGTGGTGCGCCAGCGGGCAGCGCCGCAGGGCTGGCCGCTGGCGGTGCGGGCCAGGTAGTGGTGGGCATCGGTATAGTCGTGAGCATCATTTTCGGCCTCCGCCGGCACGCCCTGGCCTTCCACAAACACCTTGTAGCGAATGGCCAGGGCCGCCGTCAGGTCCTGCGGCTCGGCAATAGATTGGACGGTTATCATCGGGGCTTATTTTATTGGGTTCACAAGAGCCGCCGGCCGCCGACTCCGGTGCCAGCGGCTAGCGCCAGGGCTCATCATGCTACCGAAAAAGCCTGTCCCAGGGGTGGATCAGGCTTTTTCTGGTTACGGGAACCGGTTCGAGGCTCCTAGATATTCTCGTGGTTTACCGGCAAGTCCTTCATGCCGTCGTCCTCGGGGCGGGCATCGGGGTGACGGGCCGGGTCCGGGGCCTGGGTAGGGTTCGGACGGTACTGACGGGCTTCGCGCACGGGCCGGTTGGCCTGGTCGCGCTGCTCGTCGGCATCAAACCGGTCGTAGGCCACCACAATTTCCTTGACCAGGCGGTGGCGCACTACGTCCTCGGCGGTCATTTCCACGAAGCCGATGCCGCGCACGTCCTTCAGGATATCGAGGGCCTGCATCAGACCGGATTTCTGCTTGGTGGGCAGGTCAATCTGGCTTCGGTCGCCGTTCACCATCACCTTGGCCATCGGGCCCATACGGGTCAGAAACATCTTCAGCTGCGAGGGCGTGGTGTTCTGGGCCTCGTCGAGCAGCACGAAGGCGTTGTTGAGCGTGCGGCCGCGCATATAAGCCAGCGGGGCAATTTCGATGATCTTGTTTTCCTGGTAGAACTTCAGCTTTTCGGCCGGAATCATGTCTTCCAGAGCGTCATAAATCGGGCGCAGATACGGATCTACCTTCTCCTTCATGTCGCCGGGCAAAAAGCCCAGGTTTTCGCCCGCTTCCACCACGGGCCGCGAGATGATAATCTTTTTGACCTCCTTATTCTTGAGGGCCCGCACGGCCAGCGCCACCGACACGTAGGTTTTGCCGGTGCCGGCCGGCCCGAGCGCAAACACCAGGTCGTACTTCATGACGGCGTCCACCAGCTTCTGCTGGTTCGGCGTTTTGGCTTTGATGACGCCGCCCTTGGCCCCGAACACGATAACGTCGGAGGGCGGGGTGCTGGCAATGATCCGCTCCTGCTGCTCGTCGTCGGCGGCGGCAATGTGCTCGGCAACTGTCTTATCCGTAATTTGCCCGAATTGATGGTAGTGTTCGATCAGGGACGACAGGATTTCGTTGATCCTGGCAATGATGGGCGTTTGCCCCTGAATCTTAATCTCGTTGCCGCGCGAAATAATCTTGCTGCCGGGAAAGGCCGCGGCCAGCTGGCGAATGTTCTGGTTGTCGGGTCCGAGGAATTCGACAAGAGAAACGTTTTCGAGCGTGATGATTTTCTCGACCAAACTGTGGGTGGGTTTTAACGGAGGTGAACTTTAAAACAGTAACCCGGGGGGCCGGCATTGGTTCCATCCGGCCAAATAGCCTACTTTTGCCGCCCCCACCCGGGGTAAACAATAGTACGAAGAACTGAGGATTTCCGGCATGGGGCTGATTACGTTTCTCTCTGATTTTGGCTACCGCGACCATTACGTGGCGGCGGTAAAAGCCCGGATCATGCAGCTGGCACCCGCCCAGGCCGTGCTCGACCTCAGCCACGGCATTGAGCCGTTCAACATTGCCCACGCCGTGCACGTGCTCGACGCCGTCTTTCGCGACTTCCCCGCCGGGACAGTGCACCTGCTGGGCGTCAACGACCACGGCACGAAGGGCAGCTGGCACGCTATGCTGTTCGGCGGCCATTACTTTGTGGCCGCCAACAACGGCCTGCTGGCGCTGCTTACCGATGGGCAGCCCGAGCAGCTGGTAAAGCTGACGGCCGAGCCCACCCCTTCCCCCACCCGCGACGTGCTGGCTCCCGCCGCCGTGCACCTGGCCCAGGGCGGGCTGCTCGCCGACCTGGGCGAGCCCACCACGGAGCTTTACCAACTCATGAACCGGCAGATGCGCCTGCAGGACAACCGCATCACCGGCCACGTCATTCACGTGGATCATTATGGCAACCTGGTCACCAACATCAGCCGCACGGCCGTCGAGGTCATTGCCCGCGGCCGGCCCTGCACTATCCACTTTGCCCGCGAAACCGTCCGCGACATTGTCCCGCACTTTCAGATGGCAGACCCCGGCGAAGCCGTTTGCATCTTCAACAGCCAGGACCGTCTCAGCATCGGCGTCAATCAGGGAAACGCCTCCGAGCTGCTCGGCCTCCACTTCGACTCGCAGGTGGACATTCGCTTCCCGGCGTAACGCTTTCACAGGTAAACTATGCTTGCGGTAGCCTAGTAAAACGGCTGTTGCAGCTACTCACAGGGCTTTTATTTTTATCTATTTATTATGTTAATGAATAACCGCCATATTGACAGGAACACCTTTTTTTCTTTCCCGGCAACTTCTTCTCTATGATCATCCGAATTGTGCGCATGACTTTTCAGCCGGAGAATACGCAGGCATTCCTGGAAATTTTTCACGGGTCGGAGGCGCTGATCCGGCAGATGCCGGGCTGCCAGCACCTGGAATTGTGGCAGGATGCCGACCTGCCGCACGTGTACTGTACCCATAGCCACTGGGCGTCGGCAGCAGCGCTGGATGCCTACCGGAAGTCAGCGCTGTTCGGACAGGTATGGCCGGCCACCAAACGCCTGTTTGCGGCCCCGGCACTGGCTTTTTCCGTAAACCCGGTAAATGCCTCCTCCGACCGGCCGTAAGGCCGCTCCACCCCCACCCCAGCGCCTGTTGCTTCTCATGACTACCAACTACTTCGAATTTTACGCCCTGCCCGAAACCTTCCAGCCGGACGAAGCCGCACTGAAGCAGAAGTACTACGCCCTCAGCCGCGAATACCATCCCGATTTTCACGCCACCGCCTCGCCGGGGCGGCAGCAGGAAATCCTGCAGCTGGCCACACTCAACACCAACGCCTACCGGACTCTGGCGCACCCTGAGCAGCGCATGGCTTACATTCTGGGCCTGCACGGGCTGCTGGCGGAAGGCAAACAGGAATTGCCCACTGATTTTTTGATGGAAGTAATGGACCTCAACGAGCAGCTGATGGAACTGGAGTTTGAGCCCGACCCTACCATCGTGGCCCAGGTGCAGGAGGAGGTCAATACCCTCTCTGCCACGCTGGATGCCGGCATTGCACCCGTACTAGGCGGCTATGCCGGCCTGCCCGCCGATGTGCGGCCTCAGGCACTGCAGCAGGTGAGAACTTACTACCTCAAGCGGCGCTACCTGTTGCGCATTCGCGAAAGTCTGGCTAAGTTTGCAGCCCGTTCCTGAGTTGTGGGAACGTGACAGGCCCGGATGGCGGAACTGGTAGACGCGTCGGTCTCAAACACCGATATCGAGAGATATGCCGGTTCGATTCCGGCTCCGGGTACAAAAAGTCCCTCAACAAGATGTTGAGGGACTTTTTTTTGCGCTGAGCTGCCCAGGCCGCAGAGCCTGGCTCAGAGTGGGCATACGGTCTGTGCCTTCAAGATTAACGTACTGGTCGTCACCCGAGCCTGGTAGCACTGCATGCAGTAGGCTACTCCGTCACGGAGCTGGACATTACGCTGAGTTGGCGCATAACCAACTGCCTGCTCCCATACCGCCAACGATACACTCAGCGCAGGGTCAGTCAGAAGCTCCCACAGCAAGGCTTGGGCACCCTGCAGCCTCACTCAACGGCAATTTCCCGGGGCTTAAACTTCGCCGGCTTCGCTCTCGCTGCTGTTTGCCGCTTATTGCTTACCTGCTGCGCATCATTGCCGAAAATAATGAGCCCGACTGCGACCTGTATCGTGACCCGTTTTTCGTGTATTACTTCTTTACCCGCAACTACTACGCCGGCATCACCAACCCCGAACCCCGGCGGGAGCCCATCATCAGCAGCATTCTGGCCCAGGCCAGGCCCCCGCTGGTCGCCTGGGCGAAACCCTGACCGATACCGCCTGGGCCGTGTGCCGCCAGCTGAATCTGCGTAGCAACCCACCCGAGCTGACAGCGGCCATGCGCTACATTCTGCGGGCGCAGCTGGCTGCTCTACGCCGGCCCCAGCTACGCCGGCCCCAGGCGGCGCACGGGTTGGAGCCCTGGGCAATGACCACCGGTTTCTGCCTCGAAGCCCTGACCCGCTACCGTGCCCTGACTACTGCCGCGGCGGTTCCGGCTTAAAGCGGCTGGTGAATCCGCTCATTTTGCCGCCGCAGCCGCTGGCAGAGCACCCGCAGAATATTGCGCAGCACTTCCCCCCGCTCCTCCATCACGTCGTAGAAGTCATCCTGATCGAGGCGGAAGGCCAGCACGGGGCCCTGAGCCACGGCGGAAGCGGAACGGGGCTCGGCATCGAGCAGGGCCAACTCCCCGAAGAAGTCGCCCTTGCGGAAGGTGGCCAACTGCTGGCTACCGTTGAAGATTCCGACTTCTCCTTCGTAAGGAATGAACAGCGAGGTGCCCAGGTCGCCTTTGGCAAAGATCTGCTGGCCATCTTGGAAAGCGACTTCCTTCATGATGGGCACAATACTGCTGAGGACGTTTTCGGGCGTTTCGGCGAACAGGGGCGTGTTTTTCAGCACGCTGACCCGCTCGGCGGCCGCAATGCGGGCGGGTTCGGCAGAATGGCTCATAACGAGGGGGAAAACGGTGGGGTAAGCGGCTAAAAAGGACTGATACACCACGGGCTGTCTGGCCGCCAGCGCCGCCAGCCCGGCGAAGGCGCTTGCGCGGATGAGCTGGCTGGTGCTGCGCAGATGGGGCAGTAGTTGGGGCAGAGTGGCCGGCTCCGGCGCCCACTGGCGCAGGGCCACGCTGATGGTCCAGTCGGAAAAGGCCGCTTCGCCCTGCTGCACGATGCTGGGCACGATGGGCTGCGGCCGGATGGCGGCTCCGAACAGGCTGTCGAACGTGGCTACTTTTTCCGCCACGGGCATCAGATCCAGCAACGCCTGCAGGCCCTGGTACACCGACCGCGGGATGATATTGTCGAGAATTTCGAGGGCATTGGCCTGCCGCTCCCGGGTGGCGTGGGCCACGCCGCGCTGGGCGTCGGCAATGATGTGGGGCGGGTACAGCAGCAGCAGCAGCCCGAACACGCGCTGCTCGACGCGGGTCAGCTCGTAGCGCAGGGCCTGGCGCAGGGGCGCGTCGGCAGTGGCATCGAGGCCGTGGAGCAGGTGCTGGGCCAGGCGCATTTCCTGCTGCAGCAGCGCCTGAAAGCCGGCTGCATCGGCCGTGCCCGGCGCAAAACCCCGCAGGGCGCGCAGGGCCGCTTCGCGCCGAAACAAGTGGGGCTGCCGGGCCAGCTCGACGAGCACCTGCCGGCTGGCGGGCAGCGGGATCCGGCCCAGAATCTGCGCGAAGCGGCGGACCAGCGCCTCGTCCGTTGTCTTGCTCAGGGCGTCGCGCAAGCCGGGCACGGCGGCGGCGCCGAGGCGGGTGAGGCGGTCGGCGGCAGGCTGGCGGGTGGCTTTATCAGGAAGCAGACCAATGAGGTACTTCACCAGCTCCGGCTCCACGGCGGGGCTGGCGGCGGCTTCAGCACTCAGGCGGGTGGGGGCACCACCAGGTTCCCCTTCGAAGGTAAAGCGGCGGCTCAGGGCGTGCTGCAGCTCGGCCAGGTAGTGGCCGTAGGTGCGGTGCAGAAAGTACAGCGCCCCGGCCATCAGCAGCCCCATCCAGATAAATGACACGATCTGGCTGAAGGCGGGAGAGTCGTGCAGCCCAAACAGCAGCAGGCCGGTCAAGGCCATGCCCAGCGGCTCGTAGAAGCCCTTGGCCAGCGTGTGCGCCTGCAGCCGCTCGGGCGCGGGCAACGGCTGAAACAGCACCAGAAACACCGGGTCGAACACGGCCCGGCGCAGCACCTCCAGCCCCAGATACAGCCCACAGAAGTACAGCAGCAGCGTGCCCTCACCGGCGCCGCCGAACCAAAGGCCGTAGAATAGGCCGATGCCGCCGAGCACTAGTACCGGCAGCGCCAGCAGCATCCGACGCACTCCCACCCGCTCCAGAGCCTGCCCCGACAGCAGCAGCTTAAACACCATAGCCAGCAGATACGTGAGCGTCAGCACGCTGCCCACGTACTGCATCACGGTCGCCTGATCGTGGAACTTGTGCTTGACGTTGACGAAGAACGTGTACTCCACGCCCGTCGTGACGGCGGCAATGGCCGTCATGCTCAGGCAGATGGCCAGCACCATGCGGCTGTTGCCAAACCACTGCTGCAGCCGGGGCGCCACGCCCTGTTCCCGCTCCCGGCGGGCCGCGGGGCGGGCATCGAGGACGTGGAGATCGAGCGTGGTGCGCAACGTGTACAGCGCCCCCAGATAAGCCCCGAAGGCCAGCAGCAGCAGGTAGAGCAGGTCGGTGTGGGCGTGAATGAGAATGGCCAGCACCGCCCCCAGCGCCTTGGCGGGCATGTCGCCCGAGCTGATGACGCTGAACAGACGCTTGCCCTGGCGCACGTCGAACACCACCGCCGACACGCCCCAGAACTCCAGATTGGTGAGCAGGTAGATGACGCGGTAGCCGGCCATGATAGCCACGGCCGCGGCCACCGAATGGCCCGCGTACACCAGCACCCCCAGCACGCCCGTCAGCACCACCACGGCCAGCAGCACCCGCACGGCCAGCTGCTGCAGCAGCAGGTGGTGCTCGAAATGGGTGTAGACTTTGCCCACGGCCATCATTGCCAGCGCGGCCACGCCATAGGCCAGCGGCAGGCTTCGCTCGGGGTTATTTTCGAGCAGAATCACGTTGGCCGACACGTAGACCAGAATCGTCCCGATGCCCAGCAGGAAATTATGCAGGAAAAACAGCCAGACCGTCTTGCCCTCATCCGGTCGAATGCCCAGGGAACGGTACCACGTGGTAGGAATCATCAGGTAGCCTCCAAAATAACGAGAAGCAAGGTAGTGCCTTCTGCCTGAAATAACCGGCAAAATCCACCTGCCCCGCTCCGGAGGATACCCATGCCCAGCTACGCCCGGGCTTAGGCTGACAGTTCAACTACCAGGGCGGTAGAGCCGCCCGCGTCGTCATCGGTTACCAAAATCATTTCCCACCGCGCCGGGGCCAGCCGCCGGTACACGGCAATGCTTTCCACCTTGCCCCGGTAGGGCTGCCCGTCGGGCAGTTCGAGGCGGGTCAGCACCACGCTCTGCAGCGGCGGCTCCGCGGATAGCACGCCCACGAAGCTGCCCAGCACGGCGCCGTCGGCTACGGCATCCGCAGTGTCTTCCACGGAAGCCGTGATAAAGAGCTGCTCCTCAAACATGGTAGCCCCGGAAAAACCCGCGGGCCGGCCGTCGATAGTGGGCAGCTGGTAGAGCTGCGACCGGAAAGCCGGCACTTGGGTGGTCTGGCCCAGCAGAAAGTCCCAGGTGGCCGGCAGCGGCAGCCGGTACACCAGGTTGCCGCTGCCGGTGCCTACCGTCCGCTGAAACAGCAGTAGCTCCGTGGCCGAAGCCGCCGCCGCTTCCAGATTCAGCACCACGCCCGGGGGCAGAGCCGTGCGCAGGGCTGCGTACAGCCCACCCAAGGCCAGGGGCCGCACGGCAGCCACGCGGCTGTTGGCCGCAAACGTTACCCAGTAGCCTACTTCGCGGGCCGCCGTGGCCCCGGAGCCGCACAGCAGCAGCCCCGTTTCGCCGGTTGGTGTCGTCAGCACCGTCAGGCACTCCAGATCGGGCTTGAGGAGCTTGGGAATCCGGCCGGTGCCAAATTCGGTGGTATCGAACAGCGTAATCCGGTCGGTGATGGCCAGATTTTGCAAATCCAGGCAGTACAGAAACGGGGAGTCGTCGCCAACGATATAGGCCCGCGGCCCCAGCACCTCAATTCCCGAAGCCGAGGGAAGCCCCGCTAACTCCAACTGCCGACGAATTATAGCTTGCATGATCGTACCCGGAATAGGGCCTAATGAGACGTTGCTACTTGGTAATGGTAAACTCTACGCGGCGGTTGAGCTTGCGGGTATCCTCTTTGGCATTGCTGACCCGCGGTTTGGTGCCCCCAAAACCAATGGTGCTGATGCGCTCCTGGGCCACGCCGCGCGTAACGAGGTAGCGGCGTACTTCCGCCACCCGATCTTCGCTCAACTGCTGGTTCAGCTCGGCTTTGCCCTGGTTGTCGGTGTGGCCTTCCAGCCGGATACTCACGGCCGGATTATCGGTGAGCGTCCGGGCCAGGCGGTTCAGCTCGGCGTAGGAGGCCGGCAGCAGGCTGGACTTGCCCTGGGCAAAGATGAGCGTGGGCAGGTCGAGGCTGGCGCCCACGGCGGCGGGCACCAGCAGCAGGTCCCGGGTCAGGGAGCCAATCATTTTCACCGTATCGGTAGCCGTGAGGTAGCCTTTGCTGGCTGCCGCCACGCGGTAAGGCCCCTGGGGCAGGGTAAACTGGAACTGGCCGGAGGCGTCGGTGCGGGAGGTGGCGTTAAACGCTATTTCATTGCCCAGCCGGATGGCTTTTATTTCGGCTACCACCGGCTGCCGGGTTTTGGCATCCAGCACCCGCCCCTGAAGCAGGGCCCGCTGCGCAATGTTGGGCACCACGGGCGGCGGCGGCACCGTATCGGGCGGAGCAATGCCGGCGGCGGTGGCCCGAAACAGGTCGGCGGGGCCGTTGGCAGTACGGGAAGCGGCGTAGTAGGCCTGCTTGCCGTCGGGACTCAGCATGAAGTAAGCATCGAAGCCGGCCGTGTTGAGCGAAGGCCCCAGGTTGCGCGGCTCACTCCACGCCGTCCAGGTATCGTTGAGGCGGGTACTGACGAAGATATCGGAGCTGCCGTAGCCGGCGTGCCCATAAGAGGAGAAGTACAGGGTTTTGCCGTCGGGAGCCAGCCAGGGCGCAAACTCGAAGCCGGGAGAATTGAGCACTCCGCCCAGGTTGCGCGGCTCGGTCCAGCTGCCACCGCCGCCGGGCATACTTACGTAGAGGTCATTGCCCCCGAACGAGTCGCCGCGCTCCAAAGACAGCAGCAGCACCTTCTCGTCGGTGGTCTGAAAGAACGTGGTAGCCGCCGCGGCGGAGTAGTAGTTGCGGATATCAAGGGCTTCCGGGCGGCCGCTCTTGCTTTTGGGGCCGCCCCCGCGCGCCACTTTCGACAGGCCGTCGTCGCGGAAGGTGCCGTCCCGGTCGTAGGTGCCCCGCACGAGCAGCGTGCCGCCATCCGCGCCCAGCACGGCCATTACGCCATTGTTTTGCTGGGTATTCAGCGCGTCGAGCCGCTGGGCCGGCCCCCAGGTCTGGCCGCCGTCCGCCGTCTGGCTCACCCAGATGTCGCCGGAATCGGTGTTGCCTTCGGTATTGCCGGCAAACTTGGTGCGGGCCAGATACAGCGTCTTGCCGTCGGGCGTCAGCACCGGCTGCAGCTCGTTGCCCGGCGTATTGAGAGCCGTCAGCGGCTCGGCCTTCCCGAACCCCATCTGCCGCGAATCCAGGTTCAGGTGCAGCTTAAACAGGCGCCACTGCTGGGTAGCCCGGTTCATGGGCCGCTGCGATACGATGGCAGTACCGTTGAATTTGTCCGATGCGGCGACGGCCGCGCACTTTTCATTGCCGCGGTTCACCAGCTCAAAGCTGCCCGCCGGGCCGGCGGGCACCAGCTTCCACTGCTGGTAAAAGCCACCGGTCCAGGGCCGCTGGGTTATCACGGCGTTTTCATCGGGCTTTTCCACCGTCAGGCACTTGCCGCTGTGCTTGGCTTCCAAACGGTAGTACTCGCTGCCGGCGGCGGCCCGCACAAACCGCCACTGCTGGCTGGGCGCGTGCGTGAATTCCCACTGCACGGCCGGTACCCCGGCTTCGGCCGAGGAGCCGGTCAGGTCCAGGGAGCGGCCACTGCCCCGCGCCACCACGCCGTACCAGGCATTTTCATCGGGCTGGAAATTCCCTGGCTGGGCGTGACTTACCAAAGCCGGCAGCAGCAACAGCAGCAGTAAAAGGCAACGGAACGGATTGAGCATGCACGCGAAACGGATGGACTGGGGCGCAAGTTAGACGAAATCTGCGCGGCAGCCGGCACGCCCCCCACAACGCAAAGCGCCGTGCTTTTCCCGCCAGAGAAGCACGGCGCTTACTTAAAAACACCAGGTACTAAAAGGTTGCCGCGTTTAGCTGGCCGTGTTGTTAATGTACTTGAAGCGGACAAACCGCTCGTTCTCGTATATGGCCGTGAAATGCCCACCGGCAGCTTTCGGCTCAGTCCGGCGCTCCGCAACCCGGTTCGGAAGGGAAGCTGTTGGTACGGATGGGTAGGCCCCCGGCATCATACCGGGCACGTGGCAAATGAAGGAGAGGATCTTTGACGGCATGGTTTTTTTCCGTTAAAGTGAGAGATTAGGAGCAGATAGGTCGGGCTGGCTGAAAGGGCATTACGAAGAAACGTTCAAATTATTCTTGTTTCAACCACTTGTACAAATATAAAGATATTATTATTTGATTGACTATTGACAAGTAATTTTTTTCACCCGGGCTGCCAAAATACGTACTACCCCGGAACGCTTTACCCGTACTGGCACGGACAATGACATCCGTACCAGCACGGACACTTCCTTCTGCCGGAACCCATTGCCTTCCACAACCCCAATTGCCAAGGAGCGGAGGCAGGCTAGTAAAAGGGCTTTTCACCGGCAAAACGGTGGTTTACTCCGTCCTGCCCGGGCTTCGGGCTATTTGCCGCTTGCTGCTGAACTGCCCCGAACCAGCCTGCAGCCTTATCTGCGCCGATGGGCGCCCCAGTTAGCCGCCGCTGCGGGACAGCTCGGTCAAATAGGAGGATGGCGGTAACTTATAAGCTCGACGCTACTACCACCGCCCGGCCTCAGACGATGAGCTTGTGCCGCAGCGCGTACTGAATTAGTCCGACCACTGATTTGGAGTTGGTTTTGGTCAGAATGTTTTTGCGGTGCGTTTCCACCGTCCGCTCACTGATAAAAAGGGCTTCGGCAATGTGGGAGTTGGAGTACTCCTGGGCAATGAGCTGCAGAATCTCCCGCTCCCGGGTGGTCAGTCCCACGGGCTGACTGTCGCGGTTGGCCGGAATCTGCAGGTTGGCCAGCAGCGTGGTGCCAACCTCCGGGCTGAAGAACGTCTGGCCCTGCGCCACCTGCCGGATGGCGGTGCTCAGCTCGGCTTTGCTGGTATTCTTCAGCAGGTAGCCGCAACCGCCGGCCTGCAGCACCTGCGCGACGGAGGCATACTCATGCCCCATGCTCAGGGCCAGCACCCGGCAGTGAGGGAAGTCAGCGCTAATGGTCCGAATCAGGGCGGCACCCGCTGTCTGCGGCATGTTCAGGTCCAGAATGACCACGTTTACCTGCGGGTACGCTGCCAGTTGACGCAGCGCGTCCTCCTCGCTGCTGGCCTGCGCCACTACCCGGATTCCGGCTTCGTTTTTCAGTAAGGTCTTGATGCCCTCGATAACCAGCTGGTGGTCATCCACAATCATAACGTAAATCTGGGCGGAAGCGGCAGGTGTGGTAGGCATAGGTAGCGCGTGGAAATTCGGGTAGCAGAGCCCTCAAAGCTGATCCGGCCAGCGGCCGGGCACCCGACGGCAGGAGCCCGGCGGCTTTCAGCGCGTCAGAGCAGGCCTTATCAGCAGAGGCTCGGCCCGGGGTCCGGCAGCTGGCCGCGCCCCACTGGCAGCATGCTCCTAAACGGAGCAGCAACGACGAAATCACCGTCAACTGCCCGGCAATCTATTCATAATCCAGTATATAATATACATAAAAAGCTCCCGGGGGAGCCGGGAGCTTTTTATAGAACGGTACTGCAGCGCTGCGGCTACTGCATACCGTATTTGCCCTTGAACTTGTCGCGCAGGTATATCTGCTTGTTGGTCAGGTTGAAGGAGCGGCCGTCGATGAAGGCGCGGGTGACGTTGTTGGTGCGCATATCGAGCAGGTCGCCGGTGCTGACCACGAGCGTGGCCGACTTGCCGGCTTCGAGGCTGCCGTAGTCCTTGTCGATGCCCAGGATCCGGGCCGGGCTCAGGGTGACGGCCGTGAGAGCCTGTTCTTTGGTCAGGCCATTGCCGGCGGCGGTGCCGGCAATGAAGGCCAGGTTGCGGGCCCCGGGAGCTTCCATGCCGCCTTCGTAGTCGAGGCAGTAGCGGATGCCGGCGGCCTGCAGCTGGGCGGGCAGCTTGTAGGGCTGGTCGTAGTCGTCGCCGGCGCGGCGCGGCAGGGCGTGCACGCGCGACAAGATCACGGCCACGTCGTTCTGCTTGATGAAGTCGAGCATCATCCACGCGTCGCGGGCACCCACGATGGTTACCTTCTGCACCCCCAGGCGCTTGGCAAACCGCACGCCCTCGATGATTTCCTTGCCGTAGTCGGCGTGCAGAAACAGTGTTTTGGAGCCGTCGAACAGCCCGGCCATGGCCGAGAGGCGCAGGTTTTCGCGGCGGCCGGCGGGCAGGCTGCGGTAGGCCGAGGCTTCGGTGAGCAGTTGCTCGAGGTCGCGCAGCTGCTGCTGACGGGCCTTTTCGCGCTTTTCCAGGGCGGGGGCATCCTCGGCGGGGTTGAGCTTGAGAATCAGCGGCGGCCAGGTCAGGTGCAGGCCGTCGTCGGCCTTGATGGCCGCGTCCTGCCAGTTCCAGGCGTCGAGCTGCACAATGCTGCTCTGGCCCGAGATGATGCCGCCGCGGGGCGTAATCTGGGCCAGCAGCACGCCGTTGGTGCGCACGGTGGGCAGGATGTCGGAGTCGGTGTTGTAGGCAATCAGGGCGCGCACGTTGGGGTTGATGGCGCCCACCTCGGCCTCGTCCACAGTGGCGCGGATGGCTTCCACTTCGGTCAGGCCGAGGGTGGTGTTGGGCAGAATCAGGCCGGGGTAAATCTGCTGGCCCTGCACGTTGACCACCTCGTAGGCCGCTTTGTCGAGCGGGAAGCCGGCCTGGGCGCCGGCGTAGGTGAGGCGGCCCTTGTCGAAGGCCACGGCGGCGTCGGGAATCACGGTGCCGTTGCCCACGTGCAGCGTGCCGCCCAGCAGCAGCAGGGGCTTGCTCTGGGCCGGGGCCGGCGTGGGTACCTGGGCCAGGGCCGCGCGGCCCGCCAGGGTGAGCGTGAGCAGGAAAAGAGAAGAGCGTAAACGCATAGAAAAGTCGGGAAAATGCTGGTGGAAGAGTCCGGAAATCGTTGGGGAGCGTCCGGAAGTCGTTGGGGAGTGCCCGGAAGTCGTTGGGGAGTGCCCGGAAGTCGTTGGGGAGAGTCCGGGAACCGTTGTGGGGAGTCCGGGAATCGTTGGAATAGATCAGGCGGTCATGGCTGCCTCTGGCGTCCGCGAAGTCGAAGCATCTCGCGGGGCGTCGGTTTGATTGGTAATCAGACGTCAGCCCGCGAGATTCCTCGGCTTTGCTCGGAATGACGTCCCTTTTTGCCGTTCCTTTCTGCCGTTCCGATTCATCAGCTTCTCCTTACTTGTCCAGTTCCTTGCCTTCGCCCATCGTGTCGCAGTGGAAGTGGCCGTTGGGCTTGGCGGTGGGCGTCTGGGTGGGGGCGCCGGACTTCTTGGCGGCCAGCATCTTCTGGATGATGCGGAGCCGCTCCTTCTGCACGTCCTGGCGCATCTTTACATCCGACTCCACGTCGAACAGCTGGCGGCCATCGACGAAGGTGCGCTCGGCGTGGGCGTAGATGCTCAGCGGGTTGTCGGACCACAGCACCACGTCGGCGTCCTTGCCTTCCTTGATGCTGCCCATGTGCGCGTCGAGGTGAAGCATCTTGGCCGGGTTGATGGTCACCAGCTTCAGGGCTTCCTCTTCCGAGAGGCCGCCGTACTTCACGGTTTTGGCTGCTTCCTGGTTGAGGCGGCGGCTCATTTCGGCGTCGTCGGAGTTGATGGCCACGTTCAGGCCGGCGTCGTGCATGATGGCCGCGTTGTAGGGAATGGCGTCGCGCACTTCATTTTTGTAGGCCCACCAGTCGGAAAACGTGCTGGCGCTGGCGCCGTGGGCTTTCATCTTGTCGGCCACCTTATAGCCTTCCAGAATGTGGGTAAAGGTATTCACCTTGAAGCCCAGGCGGTCGGCCACGCCCAGCAGCATGTTGATTTCGCTCTGCACGTAGCTGTGGCAGGAAATGAAGCGCTGCTTGTTGAGGATTTCCACCAGGGCATCCAGCTCCAGGTCGCGGCGGGGGGCCTCGCCTTTCTTCTGCTGCCCTTTGCCCAGCTTGTTCCAGGCTTTCCACTCCTGCTCGTACTCCTTGGCCCGGGTGAAGGCATCCACGAACACCTGCTCGGTGCCCATGCGCGTCTGCGGGAAGCGCAGCACGTTCAGCTCGCCCCAATTGCTTTGCTTCACGTTTTCGCCCAGGGCAAACTTGATAAAGCCGTCGGCACCCTGAATCTTCATCTGCTCGGGCGTCATGCCCCAGCGCAGCTTGATCAGCGCCGACTGCCCCCCGATGGGGTTGGCCGAGCCGTGCAGCAGCTGCGAAGCCACCACGCCGCCGGCCAGGTCGCGGTACACGTCGATGTCCTCGCCGTCGACCACGTCGCTCACGCGTACCTCGCTGGTCACGGCCTGGGTACCCTCGTTGACGCCCTCACTGATGGCAATATGGGAGTGCTCGTCGATGATGCCGGGGGCCAGGTGCTTGCCGGTGCCGTCGATGCTGCGGCCACCGCTGGGCACGCTCAGGTTTTTACCGATTTTCTGGATTTTGCCGTTTTGCAGCAGCACGTCGGTGTTTTCGAGCTTGCCGGCGGCTTCGCTGGTCCACACCGTGGCGTTCTTGATGAGCACCGTTTCCTGCCGGGGCACCTCCGGGCGGCCGAAGGCCACGAACGGATACAGCAGCTGGCCGAGCACGATGGGCTCGGGAGCCTTGGCCGAGTCGCGGCGGGCGGCGCGGGTGGCTTCCTCCTGGCGCTGGGCGCTCCACTTCACGGCCGTGGCGTCGGGCAGCTGCCCGTCGCCCTGGAGCAGGCGGCCTTCGGGGGTGTAGTAGCCGCTCAGGCGCACCGAGCCGCTGTTTTTGGTCTTGGGCGTGGGGTTGTACACGATGGTGGCCAGCTCGCCGGTAATCAGCAGGGAGCCGCGCACGGTGTCTTTGGGCGCCATCACCAGCCGCATTTCGGGCGCTTCGGGCTTGCCGGCCACCAGCATCTGCACCTCGGGCTGCCCGGCCACTTTCAGCGTGTACACCCCGCGGTAGTCGGCGGGCACGGTGCTGAGCTGGTACCGCTCGCCCTGCACCCAGTTGTCGAGCAGCACGTTGTCGTCGGCAAACAGGCGGGTGGAGCACACCAGGAAGTTGGCCTGCATCCCCGCTTTCAGGCTGCCGACCTGGTTCTGGGCCTTGATCAGCTCGGCGGGGGTGGCGGTGAGGGCGCGCAGGGCCTGCTCCTCGGTCAGGCCGTACTGAATGGCCTTTCTGAGGTTGGGCATAAACTTCTTTTTGTCCTTGAGGTCGGCGGCCGACAGCGCGAAGGGCACGCCGGCTTTGGCCAGCAGCCCGGCGTTGGCGGGCGCCATTTCCCAGTGCTTGAGCTCACTCAAATCGATGCGGGAAGCGTCGTAGACGTCGTCCACGTTGTAGGCATCGGGGAAGTTGAGGCTGACGATGAGCGGGGCCTTGGTGGCCTGAATGTCGGGCAGGCGCTGGTACTCGTCGCCGGCCCCTTTCAGGATGTACTGGGTGCCAAACTCGTCCCCCACCTTATCGGCCCGCAGCGCCGACTGCTTGTCGCGCACCACAAAAATCTGGGGCAACGCGCGCTGCTGGTTGAAGGCCCTGAGCGACAGGTTCTGCTCCCGGGCCGGGCTGCGCTGGTTCCAGTCGGCGTCGAGGTAGGTCTGGCGCAGCAGGGCGATGCTGCCCATCAAGGAGCTGGGGTAGTCCTGGGTGCTGGTGCCCTTGTCGAAAGAGTAGGCCGTGGCGGCGCGGTCGGTGAGCACCAGCTCCTGCTCCTTGCGGCTGGTATTGAGGCTGACCAGGGCGGCCGTGCCGCGCACGATGCCGTCGGGCTGCTGGGTGAGCACTGCCCCGAAGCCCAGCTTGCGGTACGCATCGGCCTGCTCTTCGTTGACTTTGAAGAGCTCGGCAGCGTTGACTTCAGGATGCACGGCCTGGTTCCAGTCGTAGGCCCCGGCTTTCTGGCTCTCAAACTGCGGGCCGCTGCGGCGGCCCTGCCGCTCGGCGGCTTTCACCTCGGGCACGCCGTAGCTGGCGTACAGATCCACGAAGCCGGGGTAGATGAACTTGCCTTTCAGGTCCTGCACCACGGCCCCGGCCGGAATCTTCACCGCCGTACCGACGGCTTCCACTTTGCCGTCCCGAATCAGCAGCGTGGCGTCGGTTAGGCGGGTTTTGTAGTCGGTGAAGATGGTGGCGTGGGTGAAGGCGTAGAGCCCCGGGCGCTGGTCGTACACGCCGTTGCGCGGATATGTGCTGGGCTGCTGGGCATAGGCGGCGGCGCTGCTGAGCAGCAGCGTGCCGGCCAGGCCTAATCGGCGTAAAAAGTCGGACATAGAAAACAGTACGGGTTGGGAAATAAGAGTCGGGACAGAAAGGTAGCGGCGGCGGGGCTAATTCCCGCCGCCGGGCCAAAGAAACCAAGCGGCGCGGCAGGTTGCAGGCCGGATAGTACTTTCGGGCATTCGTCTTCTCTTCTTACACATTCCCCTATATCTATGGTGCGTCGTTTCTCACTGCCCAGCCGATGGGCCGTAGCCGCGCTAAGCCTGCTGGCCCCTCCGCTCCGGGCGCAGTCAGTTGCCCCGGCTCCTATCGATACGGCGGCGCTGACGGCGTCCCTGCGCCAGCACTGGCAGCAGTCCGATTTTCCGGGTTTTGCCGTGGCGGTGGTGCGGCCGCAGGGCATCGTGTACGAGCACGGGTTCGGCTACGCCAACAAAGCCCGGCAGACGCCCTACACGCCGACTACCGTGCAGGGCGTGGGCTCGGTCAGCAAAACGCTTATCGGGGTAGCGCTGCTGCAGGCGGCGGCCGAGGGCCGGCTCCGCCTCGACCAGCCCGTGAATGAGTTGCTGCCTTTTGCCGTGCACAATCCCTATTTCCCCGGCCAGCCCATCACCCTGCGCCACCTGGCTACCATGACGGCCGGCCTCACCGACGCCCAGGGCTTTTACAACCGGCACGCCTACGCCAAGGGCCACTCTTCTCCGCTAAGCAATGCCGAATACCTGCGCCGCACGCTCAGCCCTGCGGGAAAGTGGTTTAGCCGCCGCCGCTTCGTGCCCCACGCCCCGGGCACCTACTACGCCTACAGCAACGAAAGCGCGGCCCTGGCGGCGCTGGCCCTGGAAAAAGCTACCGGCCAGCCGTTCGACCAGTATACCCGCCAGCGGATTCTGCTGCCGCTGGGCATGACGGACTCGGGCTGGCACTTTGCCGAAACCGACTCGGCCCGCCATGCCACCCTCTACGACCAGCGCGGGCGCGTGGTGCCGCCCTACTACACCATCACCTACCCCGACGGCGGCCTGCTCACCAGCACCCACAGTTTAGCGTTGTACCTGCGCGGCATTCTGAATCCGGCCAGCCCCGGGGCGCCGCTACCACCCGCCGCCCGCGACTCGCTGCTGTTTCCGCAGTTCCGGGAGGGCCACCCGCCCCAACACCTCGACCCCGCCGAGCCTCAGCAGGCCCTGTTCTGGGCGCACCGGCGCAACGGCACCATCGGCCACACCGGCGGCGACGCGGGGCTGACCACTTTTCTTTTTTTCGACCCCAAAACCCTGACTGGTAAAATATTCGTTACCAACACGGAGCTACACAGCTCCCCCCGGAGCCTGGCGCAGTTTCAGGCCATCTGGAAGCTGCTGGATCAGGTGCCGTAAGGTGATCTTCCACGGGCTACCGGGGCCTTCCATGACATTGTTTTATCATCCAGCCCATGCGCAAAGGCACCCAAGTCACCTGGAAATACGGCACCGGCACGGCTACCGGCAAGATTGAGGAAACCCACAAGGACAGTATAACCCGCAGGCTGCAGGGGGCCGAAATCACCCGCCACGGCACCCCCGAAAACCCCGCCTTCGTCATTGTGCAGGAAAGCGGCGACCGGGTACTCAAGCTGCAGAGCGAGGTGAAGGCGGCGGCGGCAAAAACCAAGAAGTAGGCAAAAAGCCCCGCCAGCAGCAGCTGACGGGGCTTTTAAGCTTTCGTTAGAAAAGGAGCTTCTAACGATTGTTATCGTTGGGCTCAATAAAGGCCTGCTCTTCCATTTCGGTCGGCATGACCACGATGCCCTTTTGCAGCATCGAGTTGCGCTTGCCGTAGAGGAAGTACACGATGAAGCCCAGGATCATCCAGCCCAGGGCCACTTTCAGCGTAAACGAGTCGAGGGCCAGAATCATGCTCGTGCAGACCAGCACGCCCATGATGGGCACGAAGGGAAACGACGGCGACGAGAGCGGGGCCCGGAACGGCCGCGGCTGATCCGGATCGGAGCGGCGCATGATCCAGATGCCGGCCGATACCAGCACGAAGGCCAGCAGCGTCCCGAACGAGGTCAGGTCGCCTGCCAGGGAGCCGGGTACGAAGGCGGCGAAGCCACCCACGAAGATCAGCAGGGCAATGTTCGACTTATAAGGCGTGCCGAAGCGCGGGTGCAGCTCCGAGAAGGCCTTCGGCATCAGGCCGTCCTTGGCCATGGAGAAGAACACGCGGCTCTGCCCCATCAGCATTACCAGGATTACGGAGGAGAAACCCAGCAGGATGGCCACCGTCACGGCCGTGCTCAGCCACTCGTAGCCGGGCATGTGGGCCTTGATGGCGTAGGTCACGGACGCCTCGCCGCCTTTGGCCGGGTCGGCAAACTCGCGCCAGTTGGCCACCCCCGTCAGCACGTGGCCGAACAGGATGTAGAGCACGGTGCAGACGGCCAGCGAGCCGAGGATACCGATGGGCATGTCGCGCTTGGGGTTCTTGGCTTCCTGGGCCGCGGTGCTCACGGCATCAAAGCCGATAAAGGCGAAGAACACGATGGCCGCGCCGCCCAGAATACCGCCCCAGCCGTGCTTGTTCCACTGCGTGTACTCGCGCACCACGGTGCCGGCCGCATTTTTCACGGGCTCGGCATTCTCCGGAATCAGGTAGGGCGTGTGGTTGGCGGGGTCGATGAACTGCCAGCCGACGGCAATGAAAATCAGTACGATGGCCACTTTCAGCACCACTACTACCGCGTTGAACATGGCCGACTCCTGCGTGCCCTTGATCAGCAGCAGCGACAGGGCCACGATGATCAGCAGCGCGGGCAGGTTGATCAGGCCGTGCTCGGTCACGCCGTTCACCACGGCGCTTTCGAAGGGCGAGTGGCTTAAATTATACGGTATGCTGGTGCCGAAGACCTCCAGCAGCTTGTTCAGGTATTCACTCCAGGCAATGGACACCGTAGCGGCCCCCAGCGCGTATTCCATAATCAGGGCCCAGCCAATCACCCAGGCCACAAACTCGCCCATGGTGGTGTAGGCGTAGGTGTAGGCCGAGCCGGCAATCGGAATCATGGCGGCAAACTCGGCGTAGCACAGGCCGGCAAACACGCAGCCAATGGCGGCCACGATAAAGGCCAGCGTGACGCCGGGGCCCGAAGCCTGGGCCGCGGCGGCGGCCGTGCGCACAAACAGGCCGGCGCCGATGATGGCGCCCACGCCCAGCGCCACGAGGTTGCCGGCGCCCAGCGTCCGCTTCAGCGTGCCGTGACCGGTGGAATTAGCCTCGCCCAACAGCTGGGCGAGTGGTTTTTTGGCGAAAATATTTGCCATACAGGAAGAAAGAGAGAAGAAGGAAAGATGAAAGGTTGGGGAGGCGAAAAATCACTATGGAGAGCCCGAATATAGGCGATAATCGGAAACCCTGCGCCAAAGAGAGCCGCCGGACGGGTTGGTTGCACTGCCGCCCCGGTCTTTTGCGGGCATTACCGCGCCCGGCAGTTCTTCCGTTAAACTTCCGCCGCCCCGGACAATCCAAGCCGCATCTTTCCCCTCGAAAAGCCTTCAACCATGAAAAAGATCCTGATTCTACTGGCCGCCTTTGCCCTGACGGCCGGCACTGCCTCGGCCCAAACCGGGACGACCCGCCCCGTGCGCACGGACCTGGCAGACCGCACCCCCGAGCAGCAGGCCGACATGCAGGCCAAGCGCCTCACCAAAGCCCTGCACCTGAGCGCCGACCAGAGCGACAAAGTCCGGCAGATAAGCCTGGCCCGCGCTACCGAGCTGCAGAATTTGCGCGGCAAATACGCTTCCAACGGCAGCCGCCAGGGTATGGGCCAGGATATGAACGCCCTGCGCGACAAGTACGATATCGAGCTGAAAGCCGTGCTTTCCGCCGAGCAGTACGCCAAGTATGACCAGATCCGCGACGACAAGGTGGACAAGCGCAAGGAGAAGATGAAGGACGGCAAAATGAAAGTTAAGAGCTAAGGCCTCCTGCAAGCCCCACCAAAAAGCCCCGACCATACTTATTGGTCGGGGCTTTTTGGTGGGGCTTGGCGTCGCTTAGGCCCCGGGCGAATCTGACGGCGGGAGAAGCAGGAATCCAACGAGCTGGTTTTTGAGCATAATTCGCCGCGTGCGCACCCCGCCCGCCGCCGACAAGCACTACCTGGCACAATCCCGGCGTAGCGCTGGCCAGATCTGGCGGGTGCTGAGCAGCGGAAAAGCGGAAGTGTGGCCGCAGCTGACCGGCCGCCGCTTGGCCGGCGCCGGAAAAAGCCGTGGCTGACGCCTGACGGCCGGCGAACCGGATAACCGGTAGCAGGCTTAACATTAACCTTTCTATTGACTATGGAGCTACCTGCCGATTCTGCCGGACTCCAAATCCGGCCGCTGATTTGAACCCGGGTATTCCGGAGTGGTTTGTTATATTTGACTTATTCGCGCCGGCCGTTTAGTCCGCCGCCCCACCAATGTTTCACCCCATGAGCCCCCTGCCCAGTAGTACCGCCTCGGTTCAGATCCAGCAATTTTACGACAAGGGCTTGGCCCACGCCAGCTACGCCATCCGCGCCGGTCGGCAGATTGCCATCATCGATCCGGGGCGCGACCCGCAGCCGTACTACGACTTTGCCGACGAGCACGAAGCCCGCATTGTAGCGGTGATTGAAACCCACCCGCACGCCGATTTCGTGTCGTCGCACCTGGAAATAGCCGACGAGACCGACGCGACCATCTACTGCAGCAAGCTGGTGAAAGCCGGCTACCCCCACCGCACCTTCGACGACGGCGACCGAATCACGCTGGGCCCGGTGGAGCTGCACGCCATCAACACCCCCGGCCACTCCCCCGACAGCATCAGCATTCTGCTGCTCGATGAGCTGGCCCAGTCCCGCGCCATCTTCACCGGCGACACGCTCTTCGTGGGCGACGTGGGCCGGCCCGATCTGCGCGAAGACGACAACGTGGGCGGCCACAAGCGCGAAGACCTCGCCGCCATGCTCTACGACAGCACCCGCCGCCGGCTCATGACGCTGCCGCCCACCACCAAGGTGTACCCGGCCCACGGCCCCGGCTCGCTCTGCGGCAAAACTACCAGCCCCGACCTCGACAGCACCATCGGCAAGGAGCTCAAAACCAACTACGCCCTGCAGCCCATGTCGCAGGACGAGTTTATCCGGGTGCTGCTCGAAGACCAGCCCTTCATGCCCAAGTATTTCAGCCACGACGTGCAGCTCAACAAGGCCGGCGCGCTGCCCTTCGAGGACAGCATCCGGGCCGTGCCGCGCCTGCAGCCCGACGCCCACCTCGAAGCCGGCGTGCTTATCATCGACACCCGCCCCCAGGCCGAGTTCAAGAAAGGCCACCTGCCCGGCGCCCTCAACCTGCAGGACGGCGGCAAGTTTGAAACCTGGCTGGGCTCCGTGGTCGATCCGCGGGAACAGTTCTACCTGCTGGCCGATTCGCAGATTGCCCTGGATACCGTCATCCGCAAAACTGCCAAAATCGGCTACGAGGGCCTGATTAAAGGCGCCCTGCTTACCCCTGCCCAGCTCACCGCCACCAGCCCGGCCACCGACGTCGAGCAGGTGCGCGAGCATCCGGAGCAGTTCACCATCGTCGATATCCGCAACCGCGCCGAAGCCAAGCAGCCCGTTTTCGCCGATGCGCTGGTGATTCCGCTGCCCGAGCTGCGGGAGCGGGCCCACGAGGTGCCCACCGGCAAGCCCATTCTGGTGCACTGCGCCGGCGGCTACCGCTCCGCGGCCGGCAGCAGCATCCTGGAAGCCGCGCTGCCGGGCGCCGAAATCTACGATCTGGGCGAGGCCATTACCGAGTTTCAGAAGCAGGCGGTGCATTAGGTTTCGATAATTCAAGAACAGCGTGAAGCGTCCAGCACCGGTATGCTTCACGCTATTTTTTTCTTTATAAATATTTTGGTCGTGTGTTACTCAAGTAGATTCAGCTGTTTGGAAGAAAAAGTGGTGGATGAATAGGGCGATAACGCCGTCGTGAAAGAAGCTCTTTTTCGAGAAGCAAATCGTCTTGCGAGTCAGACGTTTAATCCGGGTGCGCAGCGTCAGATGTTTGCGTTCCAGACGCTGCAGCTGCGCCTTGTCTTCCACGTGCTGCTCGGCCGGCAGCCGGTCCACGTAGGCCCACCAGGCATCGGTAATCCACAGCGCCACTGTCAGGCCGGCCTGGGTCAGCACCTGGCGCAGGCGCTCAAACGTAGCATGGGTGCGCCGGCCAAACACGTAGGCCACGACCTGACCAGTGGCCACATTCTGCACCCACCACAGCCAGCGGGGCTGTTGCTTGCGGCCCACATAGGACCACATTTCGTCGGCGTAAAGCCGCAGATTCGCCGGCTGTCGGCCCCTATAGGCCGGATGCACGCACGGGTGCTGGGTCAACTGCTCGATCTTTTTTTTAGCTGGGCCATGACCGTTTGCGGGCTGATGCCCAACACGCGGGCCGTGTCGCGGATGCCACTGCCGTTCAGCGCCAGCTCCTCAATTTTATCGGCTGTACCCGCCTGACAGCCCGTATGTTTATAATGCAGATGAAAGCGGCGACGGCAGGCCGTGCACCGGTAACCCTGCCGCCCATCGGCCGTGCGGCCATGTCGATACACCGCTTCGGGCTGGAGGCAATACGGACAAACAACCGCTTCGTAGACCATGCCCCAAAATACAAATTTCTACCTTGCTAACACACGACCGGAAAAGCAAATAATCATTATTTAAAGCACCAGCGATAAACAAGTTTAACCAGAGACTACCCCACCAAAGTAGCAAGGCCTACTCTTGCCGCCCGGAGCTTTTGCTTCCGCCGCCGTTGAGGTATCTTTGAGATTCACTCCGACCTCATGCGCGTACTACACACCGCCGACTGGCACCTGGGCCAGCGCTTTATCAGCGGGCACGAACGAACCGAGGAGCACCGCCACTTCCTCGACTGGCTGGTGCAAACCGTGCAGGAGCAGCGCGTGGCAGTGCTTATCATTGCCGGCGACGTCTTCGATACCGGCTCGCCCTCCAACCAGGCCCTGGAGCTGTACTACTCCTTCCTGCTGAACATGCAGGCCACCGGCTGCCGCGACATCGTGGTGGTGGGCGGCAACCACGACTCGCCGGCCACGCTCAACGCCCCGGCCCGGCTGCTGCGCCACCTGCGGGTGCACGTGGTAGGCTGCGTGCCCGAGTGCTTCGAAGACCAGGTGCTGGTGCTGCATGATGCGGCCGGGCAGCCCGGGCTGGTGGTCTGCGCCGTGCCGTTTCTGCGCGACCGGGACGTGCGCCTCTCGGTACCCGGTGAGGCTGCCGAGGAGCGGGAGCAGCGTATCAAGCAGGGCATTGCCGACCACTACGCCCGCGTGGCCGAGCATGACACGGTGTGGCAGCTCAAGGCCGCCGGCGTGCCCGTGCTGGCTACTGGTCACCTCTACGCCGCCGGCGCCGCACCCTCCGACTCGGAGCGCACGATTCACGTCGGCAACCTAGGCCAGGTAACGGCCGAGCATTTCCCCGAAATCTTCGACTACGTGGCCCTGGGCCATATTCACCGGCCCCAGCGGGTGGGCGGGCGGGAGCATATCCGCTACTCGGGCTCCCCCATTGCGCTGTCATTTTCGGAAGTCGACCACCCCAAGGAGGTACTGGTGCTGGAGTTTGCCGCCGGCAGGCTCCACACCCTCGAAACCCTGCCCGTGCCCGGGGCCCGGCGGCTGGTGCGCTTCCACGGCCCCCTCGACGAGGTCATCGGCAGCCTGAGCGCCTACGACAATACCGGCTACCCGCTGCCGGCCTGGGTCGACGTGGAAATCCGCTCGGAACTGACCCAGCTGGAGGTGGCCGACGCTCTGCTCAAGGTAATCGGGGCGCTGGACCGCACCCAGCTGGAAGTGCTCAGCCGCCGCCACTTCCGCCTGGTGGTGCTCAAGCCCCTGGGGGAAGCTTCCGAGGAGCCCCTCACCCGCAGCCTGCACGACTTTACCGAGCGGGAAGTATTTGAGCAGCGCCTTGCCGCCGAGCCCGAGGAGGTCCGGGCCGAGCTGCTGCGTACCTTTGATGAGCTGCTGGAGAGTATGCATGGGTAAAAAAGCCCTTCAGAACGTCAGAATCCCTCTGGCGTCTGCTTGCCGAAGCATCTCTACCGCTTCGTTGCGCTACTACTCCAGCGTCAGCACGCGCGCTGCCCCGACTTCGCCCGGCCTGACGTTCTTCATCGACCGTTGGTCCTGCTTATTCTAACTTCCCATTGCCCTAAGCCGCCCGCCCACCGGCCTGTTTCCTGCGAATGAAAATCCTGCGCGTCCGTTTCCTGAACCTGAATTCCCTGCGGGGGGAGCACGAAGTTGACTTCGGTGCCTCGCCCCTGGCGGATGCGGGCCTGTTTGCCATTACCGGCCCCACCGGCGCGGGCAAAACCACCATTCTCGACGCCATTACGCTGGCCCTCTACGGCCAGGTGCCCCGCCACGAAGGCAACGGCCCCGAGCAGGTGATGAGCCACGGCACCGGGGAAAGCTGGGCCGAAGTGGAGTTTCAGGTCAACGGCCAGCTATACCGCTCGAAGTGGAGCCAGTACCGGGCCCGCAAAAACCCCGACGGCAAGCTCCAGGACTCGCGCATGGAGCTCAGCGAGCAGCCGAAGCCAACCGCCGAAACCGGTGAAATCAGCCCGGCGTGGCCGCTGCTGGAAAGCTACAAGTCGAAGGTGCCCGCCAAAGTAGCCGAGCTGAGCGGGCTGGAATACCGCCAGTTTCTGCGCTCGGTGCTGCTGGCCCAGGGAGACTTCACCAAGTTCCTCAAGTCCAGCCCCGGCGAGCGGGCCCAGCTGCTGGAGAAGATTACCGACACCAAAAAGTACTCCGACATCTCCCGGGCCGCCTTCGAGCGCAGCAAGCACGAAGCCCAGCAGGTCGAGAGTCTGCGCCTGGGGCTGGCCGGCGTCACGCTGCTGTCGGCCGAAGAAGTGACGGCGCTGGAAGCCGAAGTGGCCGGCCTGCACCAGCAGCTGCAGCTAACCCAGGCCGGGCAGCAGCGCCTCAGCGACGCCCACACCTGGCTGCGCCAGCTCGACGACCTCACCGCGCGCCAGCAGCGCGGGCAGCAGCGCCTGCTGGCCCTCGCGGCCGAGGCCGAAACCCTGCAGCCCGTTCGCCAGCGCCTGGCCGGCCACGAGCAGGCTCTCCCCTTCCGGACGCCCTGGGCCCTGCTCCAGCAGGCTGACCGGCAGCTCGGCGCGCTGCACCAGGAAACCGAGCAGCTGGCTTTGCAGCTGCCGCAGCTACAAAGCCAGCTGCTCGCGGTCCGCACCGCCCGGGACGCGGCCCGCCGGGCTCACGACGCGGCGGCCGCAGCCCGCGAAACCCGGGAGCCCCAGCTGCGGGAAGCCGAAAATCTCGACCAGACCATTTCCCAGCAGATCCACCAGCTGGACGAGAAACGCAAAGCCTACGACCAGCAAAATGCGGAGTGCAAGCGCCTGACCGAGGAGCTACACGCCACCGAAATCCGTACCCGGCAGGCCCGCGAGCAGCTCACCACCACCAGGGACTGGCTCCAGCGCAATGCCCCCCGGGCCGAGATGGTGGACGTATTCGCCGCTTTCACGGGCCTGATACAGGACTGGGACCGACTACGCACCGAGGCGGGGCAAGTCGATGGCCGGGTGGCGCTGCTGACTAAACGCTTGACCACCCTGCAGCTGGAAGAGCAGCAAGCCGCCGCCGCCGCCCGCACCGCCCGCCAGCACCTCGACGCCCAGCAGCAGCAGCTTCAGCTGGCCGCCGCCACCCGCGACGAACGACTGCGCCAGCTTCACCACCACGTGCAGAACCTGCGCCGGGAGCTTGGTGACAAGGAAGCCCACCGCGAAACCCAGCGCCAGCTGGTGCTGGCCCAGCAGCTGATTCTGAGCCACGAAGAAGCCCGCCAGCAGCTGCGCCCGCAGGCGCCTTGTCCGCTCTGTGGGGCCCTGGAGCATCCCTATGCGGTAGGCGTGCTGGGCTTCACAAATGAGGGTCTGGCCCGGGAACAAGCCCAGGTGGAGGTCCTTACCCAGGAAGCGTATGCCCTCAACGCCCGCGTCAACCACCTCAACACTTTTCTTAATCTGCTCGAAAACGCGGGCGGTGATCTGCACCGCGTAGCCGCCAACATCCCGCTCCAGCTCCTGACCCCCGCGCTGGAAGAGGCCCTGCCCGCCGAAAGCCGCGCCCTCGTACGCCAGTTCAAAGAGTTGGAGCAGCAGCAGGTCGATGGCGAAAAGCAGCTGGCTCAGGCTATTTCCGAGCAGCAGGCGGCCTTGAAAGCGCAAGCCACTGCCCGGCATGATTTGCAGGAAGCCCAACTGCAGCTCAAAGAAGTAGGCGAGCAGCTACCAACGGTAGAAAGTCAGCTCAAAAGCCTGCTGAGCAACTTTGGCCTGGCCTTTACGGGCGAAAACGGCGCTGCCATGCAAGCCCAGCTGCGGGCCTTGGAAACTGAGTTCAAAACGCGTCAGGCCGAGTTCAACAAGGCCAACGAGCAGGCTGAAGTGGGTCAGGCGCTCGGGGAGAAGCTAACCCGCGACGAACGTGCGGTGCGGGCCTGGCTGAAGGAAAATAAGCAGGACGTCGTCGACCACTACCAGGCCATTGAGCGGCAGAAAGCCGAGCGCCAGGCCCTGCTGCCCGAACCCGACGTAGCTCAGGTGCGGCGGCAGTTGGAACAGGCCAGCCGCGCGGCCGACCAGCTCCGCCAGCAAACCGACCAGCAGTTTCAACAGCATGAAACGGCCCTCACGCTGGCCACCGAGAAGCTGCGCCAGCGCGAGCAGGACGCCCGCCAGCAGCAGCAGCACCGCCAGCAGCAGCACGCGCAGCTGGTCACGGACCTGGGCGCGGCCGGCCTGCCCCCCGACCCGGCCGCCCTGGTGGCCCTGCTGCTGCCCGATGCCGAGGGGCGCCGCCTCGCCGAGCAGCTGCAAACCCACGATCAGGCCGTGGCCGCCACCCAGCACAGCCTGACCGACGCCGCCCAGCAGCTGCAGCAGGCCCAGGCCCGCACCCTGACTACTGACAGCGTCGAAACGGTTGCCGGCCAGCTGCAGACGATCAGCCAGCAGCTGGCCGGGCTCAACCAGCAGCTCGGCCAGCGGCAGGAGCGCCTGCACGGCCACCACTCCGGGCTGGAGCGCCACGCGGTCCTGGCCACCGCCCTGGAAAAGCAGCAGCAGCAGACCCGCCGCTGGCGGCAGCTGACCGAGCTTATCGGCTCCGCCGACGGCAAGAAATTCAGCGAGTTTGCCCAGGGCCTCACCCTGGCCCGGCTGGTAGACCTGGCCAACCGCCACCTGCACCGCCTCACCGACCGGTACCGCATCCTGCGCAACCCCCAGGAGCACCTCGACCTGCTCATTGTCGACGACTACCAGGCCGGCAGCTCCCGCTCCATGAATTCCTTATCGGGGGGGGAAAGCTTTCTGGTGAGCCTGGCCCTGGCCCTGGGCCTCTCGGAGCTGGCCGGCCGCAAAACGCAGATTGACACCCTGTTTATCGATGAAGGCTTCGGCACCCTCGACCCCGACACGCTCGACATTGCCCTCTCCGCCCTCGAAACGCTGCAGGGCACCGGCAAAACCATCGGCATCATCTCCCACGTGGAAGCGCTGAAGGAGCGCGTCAGCACCCAGATCAGCGTGCGCAAAGGGGCCGGCGGCGTGAGTACGCTGCGGGTGGTCGGGTTTGGTGAGGAAATCTAGCGGGCAAATAGCCGCCTTTACCCGCAAGTAAGCCGTCGACTCCTGCTGATCAACCAGCCCCGGGAGGCTGAGCGGCGCTTTCTCCCGCCGCCCGGATTTCGGCCCAGGTCCAGCAGCGGCGCGGCGCAATGGCGGCGTATCGGGCCCGAAAAAACGCCACCACCTCCTGCTCCAGCGCTTCGGGGCGGATGGACGAGGCGTAAATCGGCCGCTGGTCGGGGTCGGCGTAGCGCTGCACCTTGGTCAGGGTGTCGCCCGCCAGCCGCAGCAGCGGACCCGTATCGGTGATGCCGTCGCAGGTCCAGCGGTGCGCGCTGGTTTCCAGCGCATTCAGCTTTGCCGCCAGCGCCGGCAGCGGCAGCCGGGGCCGAGTCGGACGCGACGCCAGGTCAATCCAGGTCGTGTACTTATACTCGAATTCGTAACGCTGCCCCTCGTAGAGGCTCAGCACCAGGTCGGCGCCGGCGGTGGGGCCAAACAGGGCGTAGTAGGGCAGCGGGGCCGGCGTCTCGACAACGGCCAGCCCGCTTTCCGGGTACCGCCGGCTGTGCGTAGCGGCACTCTGCACCACCGCCATAGCCGCTTCGACCCGCCGGTATTCCGGCTCCCAGTCGGTGCGGCCGGCCTCCGGATTTTCCAGCACGGCGGCAAAGCGGGGCAGAAACCAGGCGAACTTTTCAGCCGAGGCCTCGTCTTCGCGCCGGCGCAGCGCGGGCGCCCCGAAGGGCGGGTAAAACAGCGCCTGCTCCCGGGCATTCAGCCAGCACACGAGCTGGAGCGCGGGCCGGGCCAGCGGCTCCGCCCAGTCCAGCTCCCGAAAGTCGCCCAGCGCGGCCACCAGCCGCAGCAGCCGCTCGTGCCGCAGCGCCAGCGCCGGGTGCAGCAGGCTCCAGACGCCGATGAAGCCATCTATGTCGAAATGGTTGGCCGTAACGGCCGGGGCTGCCAGGCCGGGCGTGGCAGGCGCGTGCAGGGCGCGCAGCACCGAGCCGGCACTGGTATCGTCGCGCAGGGCGGCGGGCGTGGGCGCCCCGCGCCAGTGGGCTAACACCAGGGCGGCCCCGCTGGCGGTACTATCGACCACGATGGTGGGCTGGCGGCGCAGGTGGGCGAAGGGAACGAAGGTTTTCAACGGTGGGCTGGCAAAGGTGGCGGAGGGGCAAAGCTCGCCATTCCGGCGCGGCCGGCCACTACTTTTTGCGACGGTTGGCAATGCGCTCTACCCGGCTGCGGCGCACCCAGTGCAGGTAGTTCTGCAGTTCCTGTGCCGTGCGCAGCGCTTCCACCGTGGCGTACCGGCGGGCCAGCTCGCGGTTGGAGAGCAGCAAGTGCACCGTGCTGTGGCAGGGCTGGCACAGGGCCACTGTGGGCCCGTGCCGGCCGCCTTCCTCCCGCGGCACCAGATGGTGGCGCGACACCTGCCCTACCAGCCGCTCGCAGAGCTCACACCGGGGCTCCGCCGCGGGCCGCGGCGCCGCGGGCAGGCTTTCAAGCAGACGGCGGGCGGTACGGCGCGGCATTGGAACAGAAACAAACGGCCCGGGCAAGAAAGCCTGGTTTCGACTTGTCAGAAACAAAAAATTAAAAATCTAGTTGCCGGGGCCGGCAAATAACCTTTATATTTGGTTGGGGAACCGAGCAACCAGTTCTTTTTAAGGTACTTCTCAACTTTTATTGCTTCTTTGCCACTCTCCGAATCTGCTTGGCCTGGCGCCTACTCTCGGCGGCTCAAGAATCAACCTTCTCATTTGCTTTCTACACCCCTTACCCCTTCTCCCATGCGTACTGCTACTCTCGTTTCTTCCTTTCGTCCGATGCAGTTGCTGCGGGCTGCTGGGCTGGCCCTGGCTTTGCTGGCGCTGACGTCCACGGCTTCTCACGCCCAAACGTGGATGGTTTCAACGGATGCTTACATCCGGCTGGGTGTGATGGACAAATTCGGTCAGCTGGGTACCTACACCGCGCGCTTTGTGGTTTCCAACCAGAACAGCGGCAAATCATACATTCTGGTCAAGGAAATCGAGAAAGGCCAGAATGGCGTCGACGTGATTTTCCCCTCCCCGGCGGCTGAGTCGGACTACTTTAAGTCGGAATCCGGCGAGGCGGCCTCCGGCATGCCGGGCCGCTACACCTGGGAATGCCAGGTGGGCGGGAAGAAGGTTGTCGGGGGTCGCTTTACCTTCCCGGAAGTCGGCAATGACGTCACCGTGATTGATAAGCGCTAATTCCCCTTATCTTACGGCACCTTTTTACCAGTACCAGAAAAAGCCCAGCGTTGCAGCGCCGGGCTTTTTTGCGTTTTAGCAGTTCCGGACCGGCTTCCTTTTTCCACCGTCGCCGTATAAAAAGCCGCCCCGTCCTGGACCCGGCAGCCTTTCCCCTTTCCTTCTCAGCACCTGCCTCATGCCTAAAAAGTCGTTTTCCGAGCTTATCAGTAGCCCCGGCATGCCGGTCCTCGTTGATTTTTATGCCGACTGGTGCGGACCGTGCAAAACCATGGCCCCCATTCTGGAGCAGGTGGCCGCCCAGCACCAGGGCAAGCTGAAGATCATCAAGGTGGACGTGGACCGCAACCAGGCCGCCGCCCAGCAGTTTCGGGTGCAGAGCATTCCCACGCTGATTCTGTTTCACAAAGGCCAGCCCGTATGGCGGCAGGCCGGCGTGGTGCCCGCGCCCCAGCTCACCCAGGCCCTGCAAGCCTTTATCAGCTGAATGCCCAGCTAACCCGGCCGCGACGCAACCATTGCGGCGGGTTGAGCATCTGTCTGAACCGGGGCCCGGGGTGGCTGCTTTCTGGCCGGCCGGCTAAACTATCCGGGCCACCAAGGCGTTAGGCTACCGCGGCAGAATCCTTTTGCGGCTACCCGTATCCTGGTCAACTAATGCGTTTACTCGTCTTGCTCACCCGTTTCGGCCTGTTGCTGGGTCTGGTCTTGCTCCCCGGACTGGTAGCGGCCCAGCAGCCTGCCGCTCCGCGCTATACCATCAGTGGCCGCATCCGCTCGGGAGCCGACAAAAGCGTGCTGCCCGGGGCTTCAGTGGCGGTACCCGCCCTGGGCACGGGCGTCACGGCCGACTCGACGGGGCTCTATTCACTGCTGCTGCCGGCGGGGCGCTACCAGCTCGTCATTTCCTTTATCGGCTACCAGACCCAGACCCGCGACCTGAACGTGACCCACAGCCAGCGGCTGTCCTTTAGCCTGCCCGAGTCGAACAACGAGCTGGGCGAGGTAACCGTGGTGGGCTCGGGCACACTGGCGCAGAAGCTGCAAACCCCGCAGATGAGCGTGGAGCGGCTCACTACCCGCGAGGCCAAGCTGCTGCCGGCCCTGTTCGGCGAAGTGGATCTGCTCAAAACCCTGCAGCTCAAGCCCGGCGTGCAGAACGGCGGCGAGGGCACCAGCGGCCTGTTTGTGCGCGGCGGCTCGGCCGACCAGAACCTGTTTCTGCTCGATGAGGCCGTGGTATACAACCCGTCTCACCTGTTCGGGCTGTTTTCGGTGTTCAACCCCGATGCCGTGCAGAGCGTGGACCTGTACAAGGGCGGCTTTCCGGCCCAGTACGGCGGCCGGCTCTCGTCGGTGGTGGATGTGAAGCTGCGCGAGGGCAACGCCGAGAAGTACGCCGTGAGCGGCGGCCTGGGTCTGATTTCGTCGCGGCTGACGGTGGAAGGCCCCATTGCCAAAGACAAAGGCTCCTTCATCCTGTCGGGGCGCCGCACCTACTTCGACGTGTTTACCCGCCAGATCAACAAGCTCAACGAAAACACCAAGGACTACAACCCGATTCCGGACTACTACTTCTACGATTTCAACGCCAAGGCCAACTACAAGCTCGGGGAGAAGGACCAGCTGTTTCTGACCGGCTACTACGGCCGCGACATCTTCGGCTTCAACAGCACCAACGGCTTCAACTTCGACTTCGGCTGGGGCAACACCGTGGGGGCCCTGCGCTGGAACCACGTATTCTCGCCCAGGCTGTTTGTCAATACCACCGTCTCGGCCACGCGCTACCAGTACAGCATCGGCAACAAGCTCGACCAGTTTGCCTTCAGCCTGTCGTCCGACATCCAGGATTTTGCCCTGCGCACCGACTTCGAGTACACGCCCAACGAGAAGCACACCTTCAAAGCCGGCGCGACGGCCACCAGCCACCAGTTTGGCGTGGGCCGCCTGCAGGCCGGCAGTCAGGACGGCAGCCTCAACATCGGCTCCGACGTCACCTACGCCGGCCAGGAAGCCGCGCTCTACGCCTCCGACAACTTCCGAGTCACCGACAAGCTGCAGCTGGAATACGGCCTGCGCCTGACCGGCTTCCGCAGCGGGTCCGACGTGTTTGGGGGCCTCGAGCCCCGCGCCTCGGCCCGCTACTCGCTCACGCCCAGTACCTCGCTCAAGGCCAGCTACGCCCAGATGTACCAGTACGTGCATTTGGTCAGCAACTCCGGCGCTTCGCTGCCCACCGATATCTGGTACCCGTCGCGGCTGAATGTGAAGCCCCAACGCTCCCAGCAGGTGGCCACCGGCGCCAGCTTTCTGCTCTTCAACGGCCAGTTTCTGCTCACCGACGAGGTTTACTACAAGTGGGCCCGCAACCAGGTGGACTTCCGCGACGGGGCCCAGCTGTTTGTCAACTCCGACCTCGACGCCGAGTTTCTGTTCGGCAAGGGCTGGGCCTACGGCAACGAAATCTACCTGGAGAAAAAACAGGGCCGCACCACCGGCTGGATCGGCTACACCCTGGCCTGGACCCAGCGCAGCTTCCAGCCCCAGCGCGGCACTACCGGCATCAACAACGGCAAGGACTTTTTTCCGACCTACGACCGCCGCCACAACCTGACCGTGGTGGTGCTGCACCAGCTTTCGGAGCGCATCAACCTGACCGGCTCGTTTGTGTACACCTCCGGGGCACCCACCACGCTGCCCTCGGGCCGCTTCGTATTCCAGGATATCTATGGCGCCGACATTGAGGCAGCTCCCATCTACCCCGACCGCAACACCTACCGCCTGGCCCCCTACCACCGCCTCGACCTGGGCCTGGTGTACAAGCTCAAGCCCCGCCGCGGCGAGTCGGACCTCACGTTCAGCATCTACAACGCCTACAACCGGCGCAACGCCTACTTCGTCTACTTCGATCAGGTGGAGGACGAGCAGACGGAGGACATAACCAGCTTCCGGGCCCGGCAGGTGTCGCTGTTTCCGGTGATTCCGTCGGTGACGTACAACTTCAAATTCTAGGCGCGGTGCCGCCTGCTTTTCCCTCGCTTATGCTATTGGCTGTTTATTTAAAGCGCCTCGTCGTCTGCCACGCGCCCCGGCTGCTGCTGGTGCTGGTGGCCACGGGCTGCAACCTGGAGCAGGACATCGACATCGAGCTGCCCGTCGCCCCGGCCCAGCTGGTGGCCGAGTGCTACCTGCTGCCCGGCCAAGTGCCGCGCCTGTCGGTAACCGAAACCGTCCCCTACCTGAGCACGCCCCAGCCCGCGGTGCCCACCGATGTGTCCGTGGTGCTGACGCTGCCCAACGGCCAGAAGCGGCTGCTGCAGTTCCGGCCCGGGCTGGACAAGCTCACCCGGAAGTTCTACACCCACATCGGGCAGCAGGTGCTGGTGGCCAAGCCCGGCGACACCTTCACCCTCGACGTGCAGGACACCCAGGGCCGCCACCTCACCGGCACGGCCACCATGCCCACCCGGGTACCCCTGGACACAGTGGAGTGGAAGTTCAACGACAAGTCCGGCGAGGACCGCAAGGCGTACCTGCTGGCCAAATTCCAGGACCCCGCCGCTACCGCCGACTTCTACCGCCTGATGATTCACAAAGACAGCATCTCCGATAACGCCGAGCGGGACTTTGAGCTCGACGACCGGCTCACCAACGGCCAGCAGATGACGCTGGGGACCAGCTACCGCTTTTCCAGCGGCGACACGCTGCTGGTCACGCTCTACCACCTCGACGAGCCTTACTACCGCTTTCTGCAGTCGCTGGAGGATGCGCGCAACGCCAATGGCAACCCGTTTGCGCAGCCGGCCGCTATTCGCTCCACGGTGCGGGGCGGCGTGGGCGTTTTCACCATCCTGAGCGAGGACCGGCGCACGGTCATTATTAAATAATTCCCTTTATTTGCAACCGTTATATTATCTCCAGGGCTCCTGCCAGCATCCGTTCCACTTTTATTCCTTTTTTAACCCATGTTTACGTCCCGTACCCTTCTCCCCCTATTCACCCTGTTATTCGGACTGCTCGGCTTTTTGAGCGGCTGCAATAAAGACAATGATTCGACGTCGGACCCGGCGCCGGAAATTACGCTCACCGCGCTGACTACCGCCAAATCCTGGCGCCTCGACGAGATCAAGCAGAACAACCAGACCAGCAGCAGCGGCACCGGCATCAAGGACCGCTACACCTTCACCTTCCGCGCCGACGGCAGCTACACCCAAACCCTGCTGGCCGACAACACGACTTACCCCGGCGTGTGGATGCTGATGAGCAACAACACCATGCTGCACCTGGTCGACCACAAAGGCGACAGCCACGCGTATACGCTGACCGGGCTGACGGCCCAGCAGCTACGCTACCGCTGGACCAACAAAGAGAATAAGCTGGAGGAATTCGTTTTCTCGGCTCAGCCCTAAGGCGAACTACCACGACAATAAAAAAGGGCCGGTGCTACACGCACCGGCCCTTTTTTATTGTCGTGGTAGCGCTACACCTGGGCCAGCACCGCCTTCAGCAGGGCCGTGAGGCGGGGCTCGGCGGCGGCGGCCACGCGCAGGATGTCCGCTATTTCCACCCGCTTGAGCTTGCCCGGCGAGCAGAGGTCGGTGATGACGGAAATGGCCAGCACGGGCAGGCCCAGGTGCACGGCGGCAATGACCTCGGGCACCGTGCTCATGCCCACCGCGTCGGCGCCGATGGTGCGCAGGTAGCGGTATTCGGCCGGCGTTTCGAGCATGGGGCCGGGCAGGCTGGCGTACACCCCGCGCCGCACCTTGTCGGCGAAGCCCAGCTCCCGGGCGGCGGCTTCGGCCAGGGCCAGCAGGGCATGGTCGTAGGGCTCCAGCATGTCGGGGAAGCGCGGGCCCAGCGCGTCCAGGTTTGGGCCCACCAGCGGGTTGGTCGGCTGCAGGTTGATGTGGTCGTCGATGAGCATCAGGTCACTGTAGTCGTAGTCGGGGTTGAGGCCGCCGCTGGCGTTGCTCACAAACAGCTTGCTGATGCCCAGCAGCTTCAGCACCCGCACCGGAAATACCACCTGGGGCATAGTGTAGCCCTCATAGTAGTGAAAGCGACCCTGCATCACCAGCACCCGACGTCCGGCCAGCGTGCCGGCCAGCAGGTGGCCCGAGTGACTTTCCACCGTCGACACCGGGAAGTGCGGAATGTCGGCGTAGGGCAGCGTGTAGTGCACGTCGATTTCCTTCACCAGCGCGCCGAGGCCGGTACCGAGGATGATGCCGAATTCGGGCTGAAAGTCGCCGATGCGCTGGCGGATGTGGGCGGTGGCTTCGTGGAAATCTTGCATGAGGAGCTTGGGCAGAAATCAGGTTCAGGTCGCAAATAAACCCAGAACGCGGCGGCTTTCCGCATGGGCCGGCGCTGCGCCGGCCGGCACCCCGGCGCTTGTCACAAAAAATCTGAGCCGACTGAGCTTTGTGACAGCAGCTGTCACAAAATATTTTAGCAGCAGGCAAAGTGTGACAGAACCTGTCACACTTTTTCTTTTCTGCCACTGAAGTGTGACACATGCTGCCTGGTCCGGCCAGGGCTAACCAGGTTTCGCAGGCAGTGGACGCCGTAGCGCGAAGTTGTACTTCGCGACGCCCGGCCCGGGGCGGCGGTAGCCGTCCGCAACGACTCGCGAAGTGAAACTTCGCGTTACTCATAGGCGGCATCCTGACCCGGAAGCTGCCTTAGGCTCCGGCCAGCGCGGCAGACTGGCGCGGCTTTTTCTGCTTGTTGCGCTTGCCCCACCACACCAGAAAGCCCGACACGGGCAGGCTGGCCGAAATCAGGCTGCCCAGAAAGGCCACGATTTTGCCGCCCAGCCCCAGCAGCAGGCCCGTGTGCAGGTCGTAGTTCATGTCGACCAGCTTGGCGCCGGTGCTCTTGCTGCCGTGGGGCCGCCGCACGAGCAGCCGGCCCGATACGGGGTGGAAATAGTAGTCGTCGCGGTGGTAGAAGCGCAGGGCGCGCTGGTAGGCAATGCCATACGCGGGCTCTTTTACCGACGTGGGCGCCGCCAGAAACAGCATGTCGTAGCCCGGGGAAAGCCGCCGCATCTGCTCGTAGTACAGATCAATCACCGGCCGCGGGGCCGCCGCCGCCACCGGCAGCGAGTCGATAGCCGGCGGGGTCGTTTCGGCCGGATAGCTCTGGCCGCCGTTGCTGACGAAAGTGGCCGAGTCGCGCACCCACTCGTAGCTCATCATCAGCCCGGTCAGGGCAATGAGCAGGGCCACGCCGGCCGCGTAGAAGCCCAGCACGTTGTGCAGGTCGTAGTTGACGCGCCGCCACCGGGCACCCCACTTGATGGTGAAGCTGCGGCGGCGGTCGGTCTTGCGCTTCGGCCACCACAGGATGAGGCCCGTGACCAGCATCACCACGAAAATCAGCACCGCCGGCCCCACAATCCACTCCCCCACTGCGGGCGGCAGCAGCAGGTACATGTGCAGGTGTTGCACGATGGTGAAAAAGTCGCGCCGCAGGTTCTGGTAGTGCAGCTCCCGGCCGGTGTAGGGGTTCACATAGGCCACGAAGCTGCCGCCGGCCTTGTCGGCCATGTACACCACCGTGGCGCGGCCGGGGCCGGGGTACATCAGGTAGCTGGCCGTGGTGCCGGGATGGTTGCGCAGGGCCGTGGCCTGCAGGCGCGAAGGCCGCAGCAGCGGACCCGTGGCCGCCACCTGCCGGTAGGGCTCCACGGCGTCGCGCACCTCGTCCTGGAAGGTGAACACGGCCCCGCTCAGACTCACGACAAACACTACCAGCCCCGACGTGAGCCCGAGCCAGAGGTGCAGGGTAAGAATCGTTTTCTTGAAAGTCATAGGCTTCCTGCTGGGCAGCCACACCACGGGTCCGGCGGAGCTTCTGTCCTGCCGAACCCGTGGTGGTACCGCTGGTCAAAAGATCAGAACTTGTAGGCCACGCTGCCCACGATGCTGCGCAGCTTCTGCGGGTTCATGGTGGTGTAGCCGATCCAGTAGTGCCGGTCCAGCAGGTTATCCACCTTGGCCGAGAGGCGGAACCGGGGCTGGTCGTAGAATACCGCGGCGTTCAGCACCGTGTAGGCCGGCAGGGTGAAGACGCTGGTGGCCGTATTCACGATTTTGTTGTCGCTGGCGTAGTTGCCGCCCGCCCCCGCGCCCAGGCCCTGCAGCCTGCCGGTCGGCTGCCGGTAGCTCAGCCACAGGTTGGCCCGGTACGGCGACGAGGCCGTACCGGGCCGTAGGCCGTTCACCTCGCCGCTGGTGCGGGTAAACTCGGAGCTGTTGTAGCTGAAGCCGGCTACCGCGTTGAGGCCGGGCAGCGGGTTGGCAATCAGGCTCGCCTCCACGCCCTTGCTGCGCTGGGTGCCGTCCTGGGTCTGGGTATTCACGCCCGGCAGCGCCTCGACCGGCGTGGCCCGCAGAATGTCCTTCACCCGCACGTCGTAGTAGCTCACGGTGGCGCTGAGCTTGCCGCCGGCGGCGTCCAGCTTCACGCCGGCCTCCACCTGGTTGGCCTGCTCCGGCGTGGCTACCCGCGGCTGGTTGTCGGTGCCCCGGTACACGCCGCGGTTGATAAAGCTGTTCTAGTAGTTGGCAAACAGCGCCACCCGCTCCGGCACCGGCTGAAACACCACCCCGAGCTTGGGCGACAAGGTCGTTTGCGAATAGGCTGCCACGGGGCTGTACACCAGGCCGCCCTGGTTGTCGTAGTGGTCGAGGCGCACAGCCGCCAGCACGCTGAGCTTGTCGGTCAGGTTGAGCACGTCCGAAACAAAGGCGCTGTAGGTGTTCGACTGTGTAGTCACCGGGTAAGTGGCTGTCGTCGCCTGCTTGTTGTAGAAGGCCGTGAGCGTGTCGCCGTTGAAGCGGCGGCCGTAGTCGTAGCCCGGCACGTTCAGCGGCACGATGTCGAACCCGCCGCCGAAGAACTCGATGTCAGAGTCCACGCGCAGGTAGTCCAGGCCCAGCACCACGCGGTTGCGCAGGCGGCCCACCTTGAAGTCCCCGTTGAACAGCTGCTGGGCCTCAAAAACCTGGTTGCGGCTGTTGTTGGTCGACTGGTCGGCGCGGGCCAGGTTGTGGGTGCCCGGGCCGGCCGTCGGGTCCAGCACCACGTCGGGCACCAGGTAGAAGTAGCTGCCGAAGCCGTCGGAGTAGCTGCGGCTGGACGTCAGGTTGGTCGAGGACGTGAAGCCGGGGGCCAGCTGGTAGTTCACCTGCCCGAAGAAGTTGGCGCTGCGCGACTGTTGGGTCAGCCCGCCGCCCATGTAGGAGTTGCGGTAGTCCAGCGGGGCCTGGTCGGCCCGGTCGAAGCCCAGCTGGGCGGCGGGGTAGTAGAAGAAAATCAGCTGCTTGCCCACGTTGCGGCTCTGGTACAGCTCGGCGTCCACGTTGATGGTCAGCCGGTCGGTGGGGCGGAACGTGAGGCTGGGGGCCACGGCCAGGTTCTTGCCGAAGCCCTGGCTCTGGAAGTTGTCCTCGTAGGTGTAGGCCGTGTTCAGGCGGAAGGCCAAGGCTTTGGGCTGGGCGGCCGGCGCGGTGGCATCCACCAGGTTTACGTCGGCGCTGACGCGGTGGAAGCCGTAGCTGCCCCCCGCCACGCTGATTTCGCCGCCCAGCTTATCGTAGGGCTGCTTGGTTACGCGGTTGAGCAGGCCCCCGTAGGAAGTCAGGGAGCTGCCGTAGAGCGTCGCCGATGGCCCCTTAATCACTTCCAGCTTTTCCAGGTTGATGGCGTCGATGTCGCTGGTCACGTTGCCGGCCACGCCGTTGCGCACCTGGCCCGATACCACGAAGCCGCGGCTGTTGTAGAAGCCGCCCCCGTCGCCGGCGCGGCCGGTGGCCTCCCACATGCGCTGCACGCCGGGCGCGTTGCGCACGGCCTCATCCACGGTGAAGACCAGCTGCTCGGTCAGCAGCTCCTTGCCCACGGTGGCGTACACCTGCGGGTTTTCCAGGTTCTGCAGCGGCATCTTCCCCACGTACTCCGACTGCCGGCGGGCAAACTTATTGGTCTGCTTGCCTTCCACCACTACCTCGCCGAGCTGCTCGGTGCTGGGCGTCAGCACGAAGGTCTGAGCAGTAGTTGTGCCGGCCGTCACCCGGATGCGGCGCTCCTGGGTGCCGAAGCCGACGAGCCGCACACCCAGCGTGTAGGTGCCGGGCGTCAGCCCCGTAATCTGGTAGTTGCCCTGCTCGTCGGTATTGGCGCCCAGGGCAGTGCCTTTCACGCCTACGGCGGCGCCTGCTACCGGCTGGCCGGCGGCCGTCACGCGGCCCTGTACGCCCGCGGTCTGGGCCTGGGCAAGGAGGCAGGAAGAAATCAGAAGAGCCAGCAGCAACCAGATAAAAGCGGTTTTTGCGGGACGAGTACTACTACGGTTCATGATGCAGGTCGTTTGGACAGGCCGCAAAAGTAGGCCACTATTTAGATAAGTTCTAAATATTATTTAAAATCATTCTAAATAATTCTTGGCCTGCTGGTTTCCTCTTTTACCTTTGGCCTACTGCGGCCAAGCTGCCTGGCCGGCACTCCTGGGGTCAGGAAGCCGTTTCCTGCCAGGGTTTATTCCAGGCTTTCCCCTGCCGCTTTCACCATCGTCTGCTTATGCGTCAATACCTGCACCACAACGAATTCGGCTGCATTTCCCGCTGCCGCACGGGCTGCTGCCTGCACCTGTACTTCGGCAACGTGGCCCTCTGCCTGAAAGCCGCCGAAACGGCCGACTGGTGTACCACCACCGCCCGGCTCTACGAGCAGCACGCGGCGGTGCTGCCCGATGCGGCTACCCGCTGCATCACCCTGCCCGGGCCGGTAGCCTGCCAGGCTTTCGTCTTCAACCTGGAGGAGCTGTTCATGCTTCACGACCTGCTGATGGGGGCTTCCCTGCTGCTCGAAGCCGAAGCAATCCTGAGCGGCGACGCAGCCTTATAAGACTGCTTTTGCCCGCTTGAAGGACCAAAAAAAGGGCCAGCGCGTGGTGCGCTGGCCCTTTTAAACGTGCCGGCAGACTTACCGGACGGTCATCTCAAACGGCATCCGGGCCTGTACGCCCGTCATGGTCGAAAGCTTCTTGTACTGCTCGTACATCGGGTAGAGCGGGCCCAGCTCCTGCTGCACCAGGCGCAGGCGGGCCTCGGTGCTGAAGCCGCTGAACAGGCTCTCCAGCATGCCCTTCTGGCGGGGCAGACGCTGAATGCGGTAGTCGTCCTGCTTCAGGTTGGCCCGGCGGGCGGCAATGCGCATGGCATCATCGAATGAGCCCAGCACGTCGACCAGCCCACGCTCCTTAGCTTCGGCGCCCGACCATACCCGGCCCGAGGCGAAGCGGCGCAGCTGCTCCACGGGCATGCGGCGGCCCTTCGCGGCTTTGGTGGTGAAGTCGGCGTAGATGCGGTTGACCTCGTTCTGAAACTGCTGCTTCTCGAAGGCCGACAGCGGGCGGGTGATGGTGGGGAAGTCGGAGAACTTGCCCGTGTTCACCCGGTCGGTGGTGATGCCCAGCTTGTCGCGCAGCAGGGGCTCGATGTTGGGCAGCACGCCGAACACGCCGATGCTGCCGGTGATGGTGCTGGGCTGGGCCACGATGGTGTCGCAGGCCATGGCAATCATGTAGCCGCCCGAGGCCGCCACATCCGACATGGAGCAGATAATGGGCTTCACCTTTTTGGTCAGCGCAACTTCCCGGTAGATGATGTCGGAAGCCAAGGAAGAGCCGCCGGGCGAGTTCACGCGCAGCACTACGGCCTTCACTTTGTCGTCGAGGCGGGCCTGGCGGATGGCTTCGGCGAAGCGGGTGCTGCCGATGCTGCTGTTGCCGCCCTTGCCGGTCACGATGTCGCCCTCGGCGTAGATGACGGCAATGCGGTTGCCGCTGGTGCTGCCTTCCTCATCATCATCAGCTTTGTCGTAGTCGCCGAGGCTGAGCAGGCTGAGCTTTTTATCCTTGGCCACTCCTACTTTGCCCTTCATGTAGTCGAGGGCCTGGTCGTAGTAGCCCAGGTTCGTCACGAGGCCGTAGCGCTTGGCGTCGGCGGCGTTATGCACCAGGGTCGAGTCGTTGATGACCTTGAGGCGGGCCGGGGCAATGCGGCGCGACTCGGCCACATGGGCCAGCATGAAGTCGTTGAGCGAGTTGAGGAACGAGGTGGTCTGCAGGCGGGCCGAGTCGGACATGTTCTCGCGGAAGAATGGCTCCACGGCGCTTTTAAAGGAGCCCACGCGGAAGATCTGGGCGTCGATGCCGGCCTTTTCGAACAGGTTCTTGAAGTACATCGTCTCCGAGCTGGCCCCGTTGAATTCGAGCGTGCCCTGGGGGTTGAGGTAGATGCGGTCGGCCACCGAGGCCAGGTAGTAGCTGCCCTCCGACTGGGCGTCGGCGTAGGAGACGATGAACTTGCCCGACTTCTTGAAGTCGAGCAGGGCGGCCCGGATTTCCTCCAGCGAGGCCCGGCCGGCCTGCACCAGCTCCACATTCAGGAAGATGCCGCGGATGTCGGAGTCGGTTTTGGCCCGCTTGATGGTGGCGCGGATGTTTTCCAGCCCGATGTTGTCGGCCTGGCTGCTGAAGAGCGCGCCCAGCGACTCGCGGCTTTCCCGCTCGGCCACGGGCTTATCGAGCTTGATTTCGAGCACCGAGTCTTTGGCTACCGTCACGGAGCTGTCGGAGCTGACGGCCGCGGCCGTAATGCCCACCAGCACCAGAAACGATACGACCCCGAAAAGCACCAGCCCGACCAGCGTAGCCAGCACGTATTTAAAAAATTGTCTCATAGAAAGAAAGAAAGGAAAGGAACAGGGAAAGGCGTCCGGCAAATGTAGAAGGCTTTCGGCACTCTTACAGAAGCCAACAACCGGGTCGGGGTTGCCTGGGTTAGGGCCAACGGCGCAGAAAGATTTTTATGGGTCGCGGGCCGGAGCTTCCCCGACGGCCCGGCAGAGTTCTGGCGGGCACCCCGGGGTTTTTACCAGGGCTCCATAGAGTTCTATGGAGCCCCCCGAAGTTTTCACGAGGGCCTTTTAGAGCTCTGTAGAGCCCTCCGGGGTTTTCACGAGGACCTTTCGGAGCTCTGTAAGGAACCCGCAGCTTTTCCCGAGGTTCCGAACGAAATCGGGCCCGGCCAGCCAACCCGCCCGTCACCCGCCTAATACCCGTACTTCGGACCCCACCACTGCTTGAGCCGCTCCTGGATCTTGGCTTCGGTGGCGTTGTGGCCGGGGTCATAGAACCGTTTGCCGCTCAGGGCGGCGGGCATAAACTCCTGGGCGGCGAAGCTGCCGGCGTAGTCGTGGGAGTACTGGTACTCGTCGCCGTAGCCCAGCTCCTTCATCAGCTTGGTAGGGGCGTTGCGCAGCGGAATGGGCACGGGCTGCACGCCCTGCTGCCGCACCAGCGCCCGGGCCTCGCGGATGGCCTTGTAGCTGGCGTTGCTCTTGGGCGAGGTAGCTAGGTACACCACCGTCTGCCCCAGGATAATGTCGCCCTCGGGCATGCCGATGACCGTCACGGCCTGGAAGCAGCTCTGGGCCAGCATCAGGGCGTTGGGGTTGGCCATGCCCACGTCTTCGGAAGCCAGAATGAGCAGGCGGCGGGCAATGAACTTGGGGTCTTCGCCGCCCTCCAGCATCACGGCCAGGTAGTAGAGCGCCGCGTTGGGGTCGGAGCCGCGGATACTCTTGATAAAGGCCGAAATGACGTCGTAGTGCATTTCGCCGCCTTTGTCGTAGCGGGCCAGGTGCTGCTGGGCCAGCTGCTGCACCAGCTCGTCGGTCACCACGATTTCGCCGGTCCGGGCATCGGGCCGGGCCGACTCGACCACGATTTCGAGCAGGTTGAGCAGCTTGCGGGCGTCGCCGCCGGAGATGGTGAGCAGGGCGTGGTAGTTCTGCATGCGCACCTTTTTCAGCTTCAGCACCTCGTCCTCGGCCAGGGCTTTGTCGACGATGTCGGTGAGGATGTCCTTGCTCAACGACTCCAGCACGTACACCTGGGCCCGGCTCAGCACGGCCGGAATCACCTCGAACGAGGGGTTCTCGGTGGTAGCCCCGATGAGCGTGACGATGCCCTGCTCCACGGCGCCGAGCAGGGCATCCTGCTGGCTTTTGCTGAAGCGGTGAATTTCGTCGATGAACAGCACCGTGCCGCGCTGCTTTCTGGCCCGCTCAATCACCTCGCGCACGTCCTTCACTCCGGCATTCACGGCGCTGAGGGCGGCAAAGGGCTGCTTCAGCTCGTGGGCCAGCAGGTGGGCCAGGGTGGTTTTGCCCACGCCCGGCGGCCCCCACAGGATGAGCGAAGGCAGCCGCCCGGCCTGCAGGTAGCGCCGCAGCACGCCCTCGGGCCCGATGAGGTGCTGCTGCCCGGAATATTCATCCAGCGTGCGGGGACGGCGGCGCTCAGCCAGCGGGGCGCCGGGGCGGGCGGTGAGCAGGGCGTTGAAAGCAGCAGGTTCGGGAGCGTCGAAGAGGGAGCCGGTAGCCATAGAAAGGAAAGTAGCGCGAAAAGGAAGTAGCCGGCCGGGAGCCGGGAAGCCGGCGGCACGAAGCCGAAAAAAAGGACGCGCGGCAGCCAAAAATCGTTCGGACTGCCCGTTGGTACGCGCACCACAAAGTTCGCGCTACTACCTTCGTCCGCAATGAAAAATTCCGCGAAAGTCCACGCCGCCCTGTTCCTGGTTTCCCTGATCTACGCGGCCAACTACAGCCTGTCGAAAGACGTGATGCCGACCTACATGGGGCCCTTTGGCATCGTCACGCTGCGCATTGTGGGGGCGGCGCTGTTCTTTGCCGCGGCCAGCCGGCTCGTAGCGCCCCAGGACCGGCTTATCGGCCGCGCCGACAACGTGCGGGCCATCATCTGCGGCGTGACTGGCATCGGGGTCAATCAGCTGCTGTTTTTCTCGGGACTGAACTACACCTCCCCCATCAATGCCTCGCTGCTGCAGACCATTGCCCCCATCGTGGTGGTGCTGGCCTCGGCGGTGCTGCTGGGCGAGAAAATCACCCTGACCCGGGTGCTGGGCATCGGCGTGGGAGCCGTGGGCGCGGCCACCATCATCCTGAGTCGGGACGCGGGCGGCCTGGCGTACCCCAACGCCACGCTGGGCAACATCCTGATTCTGCTCAACGCTACCGCCTTCGGGGTGTATCTGGTGCTGGTCACGCCACTGATGCGCAAGTACCACCCGTTCACGGTGCTGGCCCGCATCTTTCTGGTGGGCGCGTTCGTGGCCGTACCCTTCGGCTGGCGCGAAACCCTGGCCACCGACTATGCCGGCTTTCCTACCTACATCTGGGCCGAAATCGTGTACATGGTGGTCTGCCTGACCATTCTGGCCTACCTGCTCAACAACTGGGCGCTGAAGTATGCCTCCCCGGCCCTGCTGGGCGTGTATATCTACCTGCAGCCGGTGCTGGCCGTCATCATTGCCGTGGCTTTGGGCAAAGACCATTTCACCCCGGCCCGCGCCGGGCAGGCCCTGCTGATTTTCACTGGGGTGTGGCTGGTGAGCCGCAAGCCAAAACCGGCTAGCCAGTCCACCGAGCTCCCGATACCCTTCGAGCCCGTTCAGGACTAGCCCCGCGGATTCCGCCCCGGCCGTCAGGCGCTACCACGTCCGAAGGCTGCCCCGCGCCTTGGCATCACTTCACCACGGCGCTGCTTTGCAGGGGGGCCGGTATAAAGTCATGGGCATTGTGCTACGGGCGGAAGCAAAACCTGTCCGGTGAAAATCACCTGACAAGCCGTTTTGTGGGCAGTAACGGCAGGAGTGAATCGGCTGCGAATAATGCACTTTATTAAAAAAATAGTGCCTGAAACGTTCATTTCGAAACATTTCTCCGCCTGGCAATTGCACTAAGCCAGTTCTACTTAAATATTTTAATTTATGAATATTTAGTTGCTCATAAATTTGCGGCAAGCCTATTAATTATAAATATTTTAGTAAATAATTTAATTAAATCAGCAAAGCCTTCTTTTGCTCTTCACGCCCATGTCCCCTTTCGGGTGGCCTGGCCGCGCCGTGCTGCTCTCTTAGTTTGCCCGACCCGGTCGTTCTAGTTCCCTTTTTTCACCCTTAACCTGTTAGTCTGATGCGCACTTGTACAGCCAATTCCCCCCTTCTGCCCGAGCAGCCGGCTGCTCCGCTTTCGGTCCGGCGCCGGCCCCTGGCCGCGCTGCTGGCCCTGCTTATCACCCTGCTTAGCCTGGGCTCCTCGGGCGGCGCCTACGCGGCCGCCGACAGCAAGGGCACCGATTTCTGGCTAAGCTTTCCCGGCAACTATGCCAGCGGCGCGACTCTAACGCTGTTTGTGACTGGTGATGTAGCCACAACCGGAACTGTAGCCATTGCCGGGTTAGGCTTCACGGCTACTTTCAGCGTTACACCCGGCACGGTCACGTCGGTACCTATTCCTACCAACGCCCAGCTTTTTGCGTCCAACACGATTGAGAACAAAGGCATTCACGTAACCGCGGCCCAGGAAATAACGGTTTATGGCCTTAACCGACAGCAGTTCACCACTGACGCCTACCTGGGCCTGCCAACTGACGTGCTGGGCACCGACTACATCAGCCTAGGCTATACCAGCCTTGATTTCTTTGACCCCAACGTCGGTACCCAGTTCAATGTAGTTGCTACCGTGGATGGAACGGTGGTAACCATTACCCCCTCCGTAACCACTGATGGCCGCACCGCCAACGTTCCCTACAACATTACCCTCAATCAGGGGCAGACCTACCTGCTCAAAAATACCGGCGCTTACCCTACTGACCTGTCCGGGTCCTTCATAACCTCAACCCAGCCAATAGCCGTATTCGGGGGCAATAAATGCGCCAACGTTCCGCATAACCACGCCGCCTGCGACCATTTGGTGGAGCAGTTGCCACCCACCACTGCCTGGGGCAAAAACTTTGTTTCAGTTCCGCTCAAAACGCGGCTCAATGGCGACACCTTCCGCTTTCTGGCTTCCGTTAATGGAACCCAAGTGCGGGTAAACGGCACACTGGTGGCGACGCTTAATCGAGGGCAGTGGCATGAGCGTATCGTCAACGGCAGCGCCCAGATTGTGGCTACGCAGCCGATTCTGGTGGCCCAGTATTCCAACGGCACCACCTTCGACAACGTCACATCCGACCCGTTCATGATGCTGGTTCCGCCTTTTGAGCAGTTTCTGGGCAGCTACACCGTCACGACGCCGGCCTCTGGCTTCAGCGGCAACTACATCAACGTGGTGGCCCCGGCGGCGGCGGTAGGCACCGTAACATTTGATGGCGTGGCCATTCCGGCCGGCAGCTTCAGCGCCATTGGCAGCAGCGGCTTCTCCGGGGCCCAGCTCACCGTTGGTTTGGGCAGCCATACCATCAACGGCAGCGGCTTCCCCATCGGCGCTTTCGTGTATGGCTTCGACCAGGCCGACTCCTACGGCTACCCCGGCGGTATGTCTCTCTCGCCGGTAGCCACGGTTTCGACCGTCACGCTGGACGTGCAGGGCGGCACCGGCCAGGTGGGCACCTCGCACTGCATCACGGCTACCGCCCGCGACCAGTTTAACAACCCCGTGGTGGGCGTGCGGGTTGACTTCACGGTGAGCGGGGTGAACAGTGCCTCGGGCTTCGAGAATACCAACGCCAGCGGCGTGGCCACCTTCTGCTACACCGGCCTCAACCCCGGTACCGACAACGTGACGGGCGCCGTAGGCTCGGTAAGCCAGACGGCCCAGTTTATCTGGACCGGCGGCTGCAGCATTGTGCTCAGCGCGGCCCTGACCAAGGTGACCTGCCCCGGCGGCACCACCGGGGTCATCGACCTGAGCGTAGCCAATGCCACGGCTCCGATAACGTACATCTGGTCGAATGGCAGCAGTACCCAGGACCTGGGCGGGCTGCCGGTGGGGACCTACACGGTAAACGTGACGGATGCCAACAACTGCACGGCCACGGCGGCCTACACCATCACCCAGCAGCCCGACGTGGCGCCACCGACGGCCCTGGCCAAAAACATAGCGGTACAGCTGAACGCCACCGGCACGGCCACCATCACCCCGGCCATGGTCGACAACGGCAGCTCCGACAACTGCAGCTTTGGGTTGAGTCTGAGCAAAACGAGCTTCAACTGCTCCAACGTGGGGGCGAATACGGTAACGCTGACAGCTACCGACAACAGCGGTAACACGGCCTCGGCCACTGCCGTGGTAACCGTGCTCAGCAACCAGGCCACCCCCATCATTACCAGCGCTCCGTACCCGGGGCTCCAGGCCAATACGGGCGGCATTCCGACCAACCTCTACATCGGCTACGGCAACCAGAGCGTGCAGCTGAATGCCACCACGCCCGGGGCCGTCAGCTACCAGTGGACGCCCGCCGCGGGCCTGGTGGGTCCGAACCTGCCTAACCCCATCTACAGCGTCACCAACACGCCCGGCGACTATACCTACACGGTAAAAGTGACCAACCAGTACGGCTGCTCGGCCACGAAAAGCGTGACGATTCGCGTAGTGGATGCCCGTTGCGGCAACTACAACGAGCGGAAGGTGCTGGTCTGCCGCAACGGGCAGGTTTCGTGCGTGCTCTATCCGCAGGTGGCAGCCATTCTGAGCGGCCCGGGTCAGAACAGCATCGGCATCTGCCCGGCGCCGGCCAGTCGTAGCACCGTGGGGGCCACGGTGGGTAGCCCGAATGAGCTGGCCATCTACCCCAATCCCGCCAAGGAGCAGGCTATCCTCTCCTTCCGGGTAGCTGCCGACACGCCGGCCCAGCTCCGGGTTTACAACCAGCTCGGCGTGCTGGTAGCCACGCTCTACGACGGCAAAGCCAGTGCCGGCCAGCTCAACACGATGACGCTCAGCAGCCAGGATCTGGCCAGCGGCGTGTATCAGTGTCGGCTGCTCACCGGCGGGCAGTCGGAAACCTCCCGGCTGGTGATAGTAAAATAGAAACGAGGGTGGTTTAGTAAAGAGCTCCGGGGCGCCGCCCCGGGGCTTTTTGCGTTTTGCCAAGCTCGCGCAAACGTGCCGGCAGCCTACCGCGGCGCCGGGAAACGCCGATTCCTTGCTGTAAATTCGACCCTGCTTTCTCTAACCGCCTGCTTATCCGCTACCGTGCGCTTCCCACCCGTATTCCGCCCGCTTTTCCTGGGGCTGATTCTGCTTTCTGCCGCGGCAGCAGTTGGCCAAGCCAACCCGGCGGCGGTTCCGCCGAGCCCTGATACCATCCGGCCGAGAACCTACACGTACCGGGAAACCATGCCCGTCTTTCCCGGTGGGCAGCCCAAGCTGCTGGCCCTGCTCACCGACAGCCTGCGCTATCCGGCCCAAGCCTGGCGCGACGGGGTACAGGGCAAGGTCTATCTTTCCTTTACCGTGGACCCTACGGGCAGCGTTACCGACATCTTCGTAAAGCAGGGAGTCCGGGCCGACCTCGACGCGGAGGCCCTGCGCAATGCCCGGCGCCTGACCACCGTGCGCTGGGAGCCGGGCACCCAGAATGGCCGGCCGGTGCCGGTAGTATACACGATGCCGCTGACGTTCACCCTCACCCCCACAACGGCACCAGGCCCGCAGCCCGACTCGCTCGACGTAGATGGCGGCAAAGCCTCCCTGCTACCGGTTTGGTCCTGGGCGGCCAGCCAGCAACAGATTCCCGCCGACAAAGGCGTCCTCTACGGCAGCTGCGTGCAGCGCCTGGGCTTCAGCAGCGGCGGCTTCGGGCAGTACGCCCGCCTGGTCAACCTGACCACCCGTCAAGCCTTCCGCATCAACGTGAAGCCTGCGTTCAGGTCGCGGCGGGAAAACCGCTTTTGCGTGGCCCTGCCGCCCGGCCGCTACGCCCTGCACTACTACCAGTACACGGCCAGCAAATGGTACGGCGGCGAAATGCACACGGAACCCTTGCGCAAAGCCCGTTCCGGCCCTGCGCTGGCCGACACGCGCTACCTTTTCACCGTGCTGCCGGGTCAGGTCAGCTACGTGGGCACCTGGAATTTCTCCCAGCCCGGGCAGCCCGCCTTCACCAACGTCAAAGGCCAGCTCGATGCCGATGCGCAGCCCGTCTATAAACACCTGAAACTGGCCGAAGCGGCCACGGCCCTGCCGCGCTGAAACTGCCGCTATCAGCAAAAGCAAGGCCCGCTGTGCAGCACAGCGGGCCTTGCTTTTGCCTGGCCGAAACCGGGAAGCGCTACAGGTGAATCACCTCGCCGTAGGCCGCGGCGGCGGCTTCCATGATGGCTTCCGACATGGTCGGGTGCGGGTGCACCGACTTGATGATTTCGTGGCCCGTGGTTTCGAGCTTACGGGCTACAACGACCTCAGCAATCATTTCCGTCACGTTGGCCCCGATCATGTGGGCACCGAGCCACTCGCCGTACTTCTTGTCGAAGATGACCTTTACGAAACCGTCCTTGGCACCGGCGGCGGAGGCTTTGCCGGAAGCCGAGAACGGGAACTTGCCTACCAGTACGTCGTAGCCCTGCTTTTTGGCTTCAGCTTCGGTGAGGCCCACCGAGGCAATTTCGGGCTGGGCGTAGGTGCAGCCGGGAATGTTCTGGTAGTTCAGCGGCTCGGGATGATGGCCCGTAATCTGCTCGACGCAGATGATGCCCTCGGCCGAAGCCACGTGGGCCAGCGCCGGGCCGGGCACGATGTCGCCGATGGCGTAGATGCCGGGTACGTTGGTCTGGTAGAAATCATCGACCACCAAGCGGCCCTTCTCCACTGTGATGCCCAGCTCTTCCAGACCCAGGTTTTCGAGGTTGGTGCTCACGCCCACAGCGCTCAGCACCACGTCGCAGTCGATCTGCTGGTCGCCCTTGGCCGTTTTCACGGTCACTTTGCAGCCGTCGCCGGCGGTATCCACGCTGGTTACCTCGGCGCTGGTGAGGATGTTGATGCCGATTTTCTTAAACGACTTCTCCATCTGCCGCGACACTTCCTCATCCTCTACCGGCACGATGCGGGGCAGAAACTCGACGATGGTCACCTCCGTGCCCATGGTGCGGTAGAAGTAGGCAAACTCGACACCGATGGCACCCGAGCCCACCACCACCATGCGCTTGGGCAGCGCCTCCATGGTCATGGCCTTACGGTAGCCGATGATTTTTACGTCGTCAATCGGCAGGTTCGGCAGCTGGCGCGAGCGGGCCCCGGTGGCCAGGATAATATGTTTGGCTTCGACGGTTTCCTTGGTGCCGTCGGCGCGGGTTACCTCCACCTGGCCGGGGGCCAGCAGCTTGCCGGTACCGAGCACGGTTTCAATCTTATTTTTCTTGAACAGGAAATTGATGCCCTTGCTCATGCCATCGGCCACGCCGCGGCTGCGCTGCACCACGGCATTGAAGTCAAAGCTCAGCTCCCCGGCTTTCAGGCCGTAGTCCTGGGCGTGCTGGAGGTATTCGTACACCTGGGCGCTTTTGAGCAGGGCTTTGGTCGGGATGCAGCCCCAGTTGAGGCAGATTCCCCCCAGCGACTCACGCTCCACCACGCCTACTTTCAGTCCGAGTTGGGAAGCGCGGATGGCGGCTACGTAGCCTCCGGGGCCGCTGCCAATCACGACCAGGTCGAATTGCAATGCCATATTTTCTTGTGTTTTATGTTGTTTTTTTTGTCCTTTGTGAAAGCAGCCCGCCAATTCATTCTTGCTTAAACCAATCTGCGGCAGAATTCTGCCGGGTCTGGCAGAAGGTGGCGTGGTAAAGATAAGCACCGAATCCATCTTCCGACGCTAAGTCCAGGTTTCGTCCGGGCTGCTCCAGTGCCCCTGCCAATAGCTCTTTTGCTCGTTCTGCCCTCCTACTCACCGCTGCCCTTTATGAAACACTTCTTCGCGCTGCTCCTTATTAGCGCCGCCGCCCTGCCAGCCGCCCACGCCCAGCAAACCCTCACCGGGGCGACGGCTTACGCTGCCCCCGCACCCGCTGCCGGCGGCGGCTCCGCCGTCACTACCACCAAAGCAGTGAGGCGCCTTTCCCACGGCGAATCCAAAGCCCAGCTGCGACTGGCCGAAGAAACGCTGAAAACCAGCCCGCGCAACGCCGAGGCGCTGCTCGGCCGGGCTGAGGCCCACGTGGGGCTGAAAAACTACAAAGAAGCGCTGGCGGACTACAGCACGCTCATTAAAATGCAGCCAACCAACCCGGAGCTGTACTTTGGGCGGGCCCTGGCCCAGCTGCGCGACGACCAGCTGGCCCGCGCCGTTGCCGACTTCACCAAGGCCCTGAGGCTCAATCCCGGCCACGCGCCTAGCTTGATGTACCGGGGCATGGCCAAAATGCAGCTGCTCAACTACAAGGGGGCTGTTCCGGACTTTGCCAAGGTCATCCAGCTCGAACCAAACAACGCCGAGGCCTACGAGTACCGGGGCATCTGCTACTCGCACTCCTATCAGGAAAAGCTGGCGCTGCCTGATCTGGAAAAGGCCGCGGCGCTGAACCCCGAGGCCGAAAAGACCCTCAAGCGCTACCGTACTCATAAATAACTAGCTGCTATCAGGTTAGCAAGCTCCCAGCCCGCCGGCTCGGGAGCTTTTTTTTGGCTAAAGCACAACCTCGCCGGCCACTTCACGTCTTACACGCTGCATCCCCACTGCCCGGTGACGGGGCCCCTGTTTTGCCTGATTCTCCGAATTTTATACCCATGAAAAACCTGTCTACCGTTCGTTTGCTTGCCGGTGCAACCTTTGTGCTGCTCCTCACCCAGTGCGCTACCACCGTTGAAAAAGACAGCCCGGGTTCGCGCCGCGCCGTAGCCAGCGTGCCGGCGGCCACCGCGGCCACGGCTGCCGTGGTGCCGGCGGCCACCAGCCCTACTGCCGCCGCCCCGGCGGCCAGCCCGGCCCCCGATGCCGCCGTTACTGCTTCGGCCGCGCCTGCTGCGGCCGCCCCGGCCGTGGTAGACGCCGCGGCCCGCAAAACCAATGCGGACTATAAAAACGACATCCGCTACGCCGACGCCATGCTCAAAGCCTCGCCCCGCAACGCCGACGCGCTGCTGGTGCGGGCCAAGGCCAAAAGCCACCTCAAGGACTACAAAGAAGCCGTGCTGGACTACAACACGCTGCTGCGCCTCAAGCCCACCAGCGCCGAGGGCTACTACAACCGCGGCCTGACCCGCCTCAAGCTGAAGCAGTACACGCCCGCCATCAGCGACTTTTCGAAGGCGCTGAAGTACAAACCCACCGATAAAGAAGCCCTTTTCGGCCGGGGGGCGGCCAAAATGCAGCTCTTCAACTTCGGCAGCGCCATACCCGACTTCACCAAGGCCATTGCCCTTGACCCGAGCTACGCCGACGCCTATGAGTACCGCGGCATCTGCTACTCGTCCATCAACAAGCCCAAGGAAGCCAAGACTGACCTGGAAAAAGCCACCCAGCTCAATCCCGACGCTGCCAAAAGCCTGCGGCGGTACACCGGCAATGAGTAATAGCTGGTTGTTGCCAACGAAACCACATAAGCCTGCCTGAGCCCCAGGCAAAGGCTCACTACCAAAAAAAGCCCCGGCGTAAGCGTTACGCCGGGGCTTTTCTGTCGGCAGGGTTTGCTACGCCGCGCTGCCCGCAGCTACTTCCCGCCAAACAGCAGCTGCACGTAAAAGCTCGGCTTGCGCAGCCGCTCGCGCATATCCAGGTCCATGAACATGCTGGACAGGGTTTCGGCCAGGGTAGGGTTGTTGACGGCCCGGTTGGCAATAAAGTTGAACAGCGTGGGGAAGTTCAGCAGGCGCTGCATGGCCCGACTCAGGCGCAGCTCCTGCCCCAGCCGTCGGTACACGGCCGCGTCGTACTGCTTCAGAAAGTCGGGCGAGAAGTCCTGGGCCGCCACGGCCTGTGCGGCCCAGTCGGCGGCGTGCCGGCCCGACACCATGGCGTGGCTGATGCCTTCCCCGCTGAAGGGGTCGATGAGGGAGCCCGCGTCGCCGAGCAGCAGGTAGGCGTCGCCGGACAGGGCGCGGCGCTTGGAGCCCAGCGGCAGGCCGAAGCCGCGCACCGGCCCCAGGCGGGTGGCCCCGGCAAACCGCTCTTTCAGCGCGGGATGGGTATCGAGCATTTCGGCCAGCCGCTCGCGCAGGTTCACCTTCCTGGCCGACACGGCCTTGGTCAGCATGCCTACGCCCACGTTGGCCTGGCCGTTGGGCAAAGGAAATACCCACAGGTAGCCGGGCAGAAAGTCCTTGATGAAGTGCAGCTCGATGAAGTTGTCGGGGCTCAGGCCCGTCACGCCGTCGTAGTAGGCCCGCAGGCCGGCGCAGTGGTGGTCGGGCTCCAGGGCGTGGCCGGCAATCTGGCGGGCAAAGGCCGACTGCGCCCCGTTGGCCACCAGCAACACCCGGGCGGTAGCTACCGTGGTGCCGTCGGCCGTGCGCAGCCGCCAGCGGCCGTCGGGCAGCCGCTCGTGCTGCGTGATGTCGAGGCCCTCCCGAAAGTCGATTTCGGGCCGCAGGCGCACTTCTTCCACCAGAAAGTTGTCGAAGTCGATGCGCTTGGCAATGTGGCCGGCGGCAGCATCCCGGGTTTTGTCGAAGTCGGGCTTGAAGGGAATGCCGAGGCGGCGGCCGTTGGGCGCGAAAAAGTCGATGCCCCAGCTGGGCACCTGCATGGGCGCGGCCGTGAGGCGGGCGGGCAGCTCCGGGCCGATGCGGCGCAGCTCGTTGATAACCTTACCGCTCAGCGCATCGCCGCACACTTTGTCGCGGGGGAAGGCGGCGCGGTCGAGCAGCAGGCAGCGGTGGCCGGCGTTGGCCAGGTGCAGCGCTGCCGTGGCCCCGCCCGGCCCGGCCCCCAGAATACAGATATCGACTTCCACTGACTGGTTTTTGGTTGGTCGTTTTTGGTTTTTGGCTTGCTTGCGGCCGCTAACCAACAACGAAGATGGGGACTTGTCGGCGGCATTCAGTCAGCCGACCTGGCGAGGAAGCAAAAAACCGGTTGTCACCGCCCCAAAACCCGTCGTCTTTTGCTGCTAAAAAGGCAGCGAGCTAACCCGGCTAAAAACCGAAAACGAATAACTAAAAACCATAAATCACCCACCAAAAACCAAAAAACCTATCTTCGCCCCATGACAAAACTGCTCGACGGAAAAGTGGCCCTGATTACGGGCGCTTCCAAAGGAATTGGCCGCGCCATTGCGGTGCATTTCGCCCAGCTGGGGGCGCAAGTGGCTTTCACCTACCTTTCCAGCGTGGAAAAAGGCGAGGCGCTGGCGACGGAGCTGGCCGCCCACGGCACCAAAGTAAAAGGCTTCCGCTCTGACGCCTCCGACTACGCCCAGGCCGAAAAGCTGGTGGAAGACGTAGTGGCCGAGTTTGGCAAGCTGGATATTCTGGTCAACAATGCCGGCATCACCCAGGATGGGCTACTGATGCGCATGAGCGAAAATCAGTGGGACCAGGTGCTGGCCGTCAACCTGAAGTCGGTGTTCAACCTCACCAAGGCCGCCACCAAGCCCATGATGCGCGCCAAGGCCGGCTCCATCATCAATATGAGCTCGGTGGTGGGCGTGAAAGGCAACGCGGGCCAAAGCAATTACGCCGCCTCCAAGGCCGGCATTATCGGCTTCACCAAGTCGGTGGCGCTGGAGCTGGGCTCGCGCAACATCCGCTGCAATGCTATTGCTCCCGGCTTTATTGAAACCGAGATGACCGACGCGCTGGACCCGAAGCAGGTGGACGAGTGGCGCAAAGCCATTCCGCTACGCCGCGGCGGCACGCCCGAAGACGTGGCCAAAGCAACAGCATTCCTAGCCTCCGACGACTCGGCCTACATCACCGGCCAGGTGCTGCAGGTGGATGGCGGCATGCTCACGTAAGAAAAATAATTCCGGGGCCAAGCCCTGCCTCCGCGAAAAGCCCGGTCCCGTGACCGGGCTTTTTTAGTGCCGGTTAAGTTCGTTCCCGTCCCGCCCGGGCGTAGTGCAGTGCCACTACTTTTCCTCCGGCCAACAATCCGCGCGCGGGCCGGTTCTACCCCGGCTTCGCTCTCCGGCGCGGCAAGTTCCTCGGGTCCCGTCCCAAAGACTCCCCGGCCCTGACCAGCCGAAAAAAAATTTACAGCCGGCTTAAAGTAAAGGCCGGCGGCGTGCGTCATTAACCCTGTGGGCACCCGGCCTACCCTCACCTTCCAACGTCCTAGCGCCCCCGCCCCCGGAAGTCCCCGACTTGCCGCCCGCCCGGCTGCGCCCGACCCTTGACCCATGAAATTTCTGGTACCCGTTGCTTTGCTGACGGTAATCACCGTTGGCTCCGTATTGCCCGTTTGGCTGCCGCTGCCGCTGCCTGCCCGGTTCCCGGCGGCCCAGCCGGCTTTGCTCGTTAGGCACGTCAGCCCCGCCGCGGCCCCGGCGGCCAGCCAGCTGGTCGGCTTCGTTTCCAGCTCCGTAGCGGCTTCAGCGCCCAGCTTGTTGAGGGAAGTGTATTTCTACGAAGGCCAGTACGTGCGCCGCGGCCAGGTGCTGGCCAAGCTTAGGGTGCGCGCCACCAAGGCCTCCGCCTACCTGACGGCTGCGCACGACGGCGTGCTGTCCCGCGCCCGGGTTGCCGTAGGCGAGGTGCTGACGCCGCAAGTGCCCCTGGCTACGCTCACCGACCAGACGCGCCTGCTTGTGCGCCTGCACCCGGCCGCTGCCCGCCACCTCCACGCCGGCGACAGTGTGCAGATTTCGCTCGTGAGTACCCCCGCAGCGGCAGTACGGGGCAAAATCACGGCGTGGCAGGATGCCGCCAGCCCAACGCCGCTGCTTACGCTGCAGCTGCACCGGTCATTGGCCGGGGCGGCCATTGGGGTTTCGCTGCTGGTGGGCGCCGCGCCGGCCGCCGGGCGGGTACAGGTAGCGGAAGCGGCGCCCGCGCCCAAGCGGCAGCAGCTGGTGTATTCGCCCGCAGTGGCCCAGGAATAGCAGGTGCCGGCTGCCAGCGCGCAACTCCCTAACTTCGCCGGGCTGGCGGCCACTGAATGGCGGCCGCCGGAAGCAAGCAACTATGCCGCTTGTTTCGGGGTTCTTGGTGCTCCATCTGTTTCTAGCCGTCTTTGATTTCCGTCGCTGCTTCTCCCTGGTTGATTTTGCTGTGTCTGGCCGCGGGGGCGGGTTACGCGGCGCTGCTGTACTCGGCCAAAGCGCCCTGGAGCAAGGCCCTGAACCTCGGCCTGGCCGCCCTGCGCTTCGTGGTGGTGAGCTTCCTGAGCTTTTTGCTGCTTTCGCCCTTCCTCAAGACCACCAGCACGACCACCGAGCCGCCCACCGTGGTGTTAGCCGTCGACGACTCGCAGTCGGTGGGCCTGTTTACGCCCGCGCCGGTGTTGCAGCAAGCCACTGCCGGCCTGCAGCAGCTGGCGGCCACGCTGCGCGGCCGCGGCTTTACGGTCGAAACCCGCACGCTCCGGGCCGCCCGCCGCCCGGCCCGGCCCGACTCCCTGCAGTTTCAGACCGCCGCCACCGACCTCGACGGCATGCTCACCGGCATCAAGGACGCCTACGAGGGGCGCAATCTGGCGGGCGTGGTGCTGCTCTCCGATGGCATCGTGAACCAGGGCCGCTCCCCGGTGTATTCCGAGTTCAGCTTCCCGATTTACAGCGTGGCCGTCGGCGACACGGTGCCCAAGAAGGACCTGAGCCTGCCGGCCCTGACCTACAACCGCGTGGCCTTCAGCGGCAACAAATTCCCGATTGAGGCCGAAATAAGCTACGAGGGCTTCGCGGGCGGCACGGCCGTGGTGCAGCTGCGCGAAAGCGGCCGGGTGCTCCAAACCCAGCGCGTGCGGCTGCCCGCCGGCCGGAGCCGCCAGAAGACCACCTTCCTGGTGACGGCCCCGGCCCCGGGCAAGCGCCGCTACGAGGTGGTGATTGAACGGCAGCCGGGCGAGTTCACCCCCCTTAACAACGCCAAGTTTGCCTACCTCGAAATCGTGAAGGGCAAGCTGCGGGTGCTGCTGGCCGGCGCCGCGCCCCACCCCGATCTGAAGGCGCTGCGGGCGGCCATCCTGCAAAACGACAACTTCGACCTGACCACCTACCTGCCCGGCATTGCGCCGCTGCGGGCCCAGGAGTTCGACGTCGCCGTTCTGCACCAGCTGCCCACCCGCGGCGGCGTGGGCGCCGAGGTGCTGGCCCGGGTGCGCGCCCGCCGCCTGCCGGCGCTTTACATCATTGGGGCGCAGTCGGACCTGCCGGCCTACAACAGCCTCGGCACCGGCCTCACCATCACGCCCCGCGGCAGCCAGACCGACGAGGTGACGCCGGTGCTGAACCCGGCTTTTTCGCGCTTCACCTTCGAGGATGATGCCCCGCGCCGGTTTGCCGCCTACCCGCCCGCGCCGGTGCCGTTCGGCGACCTGCGCCTGGGCGGCGGGGCCGAGGCCGCCCTGTTTCAGCAGGTGGGCCGGCTGAAAACGCCGAAGCCGCTGCTGGTCTTTGGCGGCACGCCGGCTCAGCGCCAGGCCACGCTGCTCACCGACGGCAGCTGGCAGTGGCGCCTGCAGGAAGCCGCCGACCACGACGACCGGCCCGAAGCCTACGACCGCCTCATCGTGCGTACGCTACAGCTGCTCACGGCCAATGCCAACAAGAAGCGCCTCGACGTGTACCCGACCCAGGATGCCTTTACCACCCAGGACGACGTGACCTTTGGGGCCGAAACCTACAACACCATTTTTGAGCGCATCTACAACCAGCCAATTACGCTCACGCTCACCGACGAAAAGCAGAAAGCCCGCACCTTCAGCTTCACCACCAGCGAAGACGGCGCCCCGCTCCACCTCGGCGCGCTGCCCGGCGGCCTCTACCGCTACGCTGCCCGCGCTACGCTCGGCGGCCAGGCCCAGCAAGATGCCGGCGAGCTGCTGGTGCAGGAGCAGCAGCTCGAAACCCTCAGCGCCCGCGCCGACCACAACCTGCTCTACCAGCTGGCCCGCCGCAGCGGCTCGCGCCTGTACTTTCCCGCGCAGTTTGCCCAGCTCACCCGGGACATTCAGCAAGCCAACGCCCGGCCGGTCATCTACAGTCAGGAGAACTTAAAGGACCTCATCAACCTGAAGTGGCTGTTTTTCCTGATTCTGGCGCTGATTACGGCCGAATGGGCGGCGCGCAAGTATTCGGGTGGGGTGTAAGTCACTTAGAGAGGAAGAGAACGTCATTCCGAGCCTGCCGAGGAAACTCGCGTGGCGTCGTTGGATTACTACTTGGACGTCAGCACGCGAGATTCTTCGGCAGGCTCGGAACGACGTTCTATGAAAGTGCATACTGTTCCGGGGTAGAAGCGCGTACCTTTGCCGGCTACTTAGGCTTCTGCGTTTATTCACATGAAATTCTTTGCCCTCTCGTCCCTCCTACTTCTCACCCTTTGCGCCGGCTGTCAGCCGGGCCTCGAAAAGCAGGCCAAGGCGGCCGTTTCGGAATACGCCAGCGCGCGGATGGATGAGGCCCGCGACTACCGCGCGGGCCGTTTCGTGCTGCGCCCCTACACCCGCCGCGACTCGGCAGCCTACGCCGCCACGCTCATCGGCACGGCCGATTCTTCGTCGCTGATCCGGCCCGTGAAGCAGCCGGACTCGGTCAGAATCGGCACCTTTGTGCACCACGCCTTTCAGGAACAAACCAAAACCGGCCGCATCAGTCCCGACAGCGGCGACTTTGTGGTGTACCCCAACCGGGAAGTAGTGCAGCTGGTGGTGAAGCCAGCCAAGTAGTAACGCGAAGTTCCACTTCGTGTCCCGGCCACGCCGCCACTAATCCGTTCAACGATTTCGCGAAGTAAAACTTCGCGTTACCTCATTTCCCCCAGCCCATGCGCTACGTTCTCGTCCATAAGCCCTACGAAGTCCTGACCCAGTTTACCGACGAAAACGGCCGCGCCACGCTCAAGGATTTCGTGGATGTCCCCAACGTGTACCCCGTCGGCCGCCTCGACTACGACAGCGAAGGGCTGGTGCTGCTCACCGACGACAAGCCCCTGCAGCACCGCCTGTCGGAGCCGCGCTTCAAGATTCCGAAAACGTACTGGGTGCAGGTCGAAGGCATCCCGACCGAGGAGGCGCTGGAGCAGCTGCGCCGCGGCGTCGACATCAAAACCGGCTATACCGCCCCCGCCGAGGCCGAAATTCTGCCCGAGCCGGTGGCCGTGGCCGAGCGCAGCAAGCCCGTGCGGTTTCGGGCCAACATTCCGACCACCTGGCTGCGCATCACCATCTCGCAGGGCATGAACCGGCAGGTGCGCAAGATGACGGCCGCCGTGGGCTTCCCCACCCTGCGCCTGATCCGGGTGCAGATTGCTGACCTGCGCATCGCCGGCCTGCCCGCGGGCAAGTGGCGCGACCTGACTTCCGACGAAATCAAGGACCTCAAGGAGCTCACCGCCGGGCAGGTGCTGGGCCCGAACGACTTCAAGTCCGGGGCCCGCACGCCCGGCGCGGCCAAGTCCGGCGGCTTCTGGCCCGGCGGCGTCCGCCCCGCCGGCGACACGCGCAAGCCCGCCGCGGGTGGAGGCAAAACCGGACCGGGTAAGTTCGGCTTCAGCAAGCCCGATGCTAATAACCGCAGCGCCGGGTCAAAATCCGGCGCCGGCAGCAAGTTCGGGGGCAGCCGCCCCGCCGGCGGCAAACCGGCCGGCTCCAAGCCCACTACCGGGGGCAAACCCGGTCCGGCCGGCAAGTCGGGGGGCGGCACGGGCGGCAAATCCGGGGCCGGCCGGCCTTCGCGCCCGCGGTAAAGCGGCGGGTTGGGCTGATCCTGCTCGGCTTATTCCTGCTCGTCAACCTTGTAGCGTTCAACCACGCCTGGCACTTCACGCACTTTAGCGCCGAAGCCGGCCCGCATACGCCCAGTCCGGAAAAGCTGACGCTGCCCGCCAAGCTCGGCCTGCTGCTCATCGGCGTTGCGAATCCTAAGCCCGCTAACTCGGGCGTACCGGCCTTTCCGTACGAGACGCTGGCGCTGGATGGTCCCAACGGCCGGCTGGAAATGTGGTACGGTGCTGTGGCCGCGCCCAAAGGCCGGGTCGCGCTGTTTCACGGCTACACCAGCGACAAATCGAAGCTGCTCACCGAAGCCGGCTTTTTCCGCTCCCTGGGCTATTGCGTGCTGCTGGTGGACATGAGCGGGGCGGGCAACTCGGCCGGCTACCGCTGCACCGTGGGCTACCGCGAAGCCGACGACGTGGCCACCGCTTCCCGGTTTCTGACCCGGCAGCAGCCCACGGCACCCGTGGTGCTGTACGGCGTGAGCATGGGCGCCGCCGCCATTCTGCGGGCCGAAGCGGAGCTGGGCGTGCGGCCCGCCGCCGCCATCGTGGAGTGCCCCTACGGCAGCATGCTCGAAACGGCCCAGAACCGGTTTCGGGCGATGGGCGTGCCGGCCTTCCCGCTGGCCAACCTGCTAGTGTTCTGGGGCGGGGCGCAAAACGGCTTCTGGGCCTTCGGCCACGATGCCCGCCGCTATGCCCGCCTAATTCGTACCCTTACCCTGCTTATGTACGGGCTGGCTGACCGGCGCGTAACCCGCCAGGAAGCCGACGGCATCTTCGCGGCCCTGCGCGGCCCCAAGCAGCGGTACTACTTCCCCGGCGTTGGCCACGAGCCGTACTGGCGCCGCGCGGCTGCTGCCTGGCAAAGCCAGATTCGGTCGTTTCTGCAAAGCACCGCCGCCAGCCGGCAGTAGCCAGCCTTTCCTTGTCCTGCCGGCTGCCGCCGGGTGCCCTTTGCGGTGCCCGGCGGCTTCCTTGTGCGGGCATGGCATCCTTGACTCTGTGCAACCAGTGGCTAGCAGTAGGTCCATGCCCTGCATTCGCTGCTGCTGGCCTCCAGGTCCCAGTAGCACTATTTGCTGCTGCCCCAAGGCGTCCTGGGCTCTGAATAACCACCTCCGGCACCAGGTAACCAAAAGTTCTTTCTATACTAACCTCTCCCAGCAGCAGTACTGATCAAAAGTGGCGCTGTTTGGTATTTTTTTCACCTTCAACGCCTTACCCAGGGTGGGTAACCACTCACTTTCGATGTAATAAAATAACGGCCGGAGTTGGGTTGTTTTGCGGAAACCCGTTACTTGCGAAACTTAACACAAACGTAACATGGAAGTCCAAACAGTAAAATACCCTGTTGTTCGCAACTACGTAGCCGGCCGGTTTGAGGACGACCAGACGCGCCGGACGATGGACGTGGAAAGCCCGCTGACGGGTGAGGTCATTTCCACCCTGCCCCTGTCGGGTGCTGCCGAGCTGGACCGGGCCGTGCAGGCCGCCAAGGCGGCCTACCCTACGTGGTCGGCTACGCCCATCAAGGAGCGGGTACAGATTTTTTACCGCTACAAAACCTTACTGGAGCGCGACATGAAGGCCCTAGCCGACCTCGTGCGCGAAGAAAACGGCAAGACCTACGACGAAGCCCGCGCCGAAGTGGAGAAGGCCATTGAGCTGACCGAGTTTGCCTGCTCCCTGCCCCAGCTGATTCAGGGCGAGTTTCTGGAAGTGAGCAAGGGCGTGGAGGCCCGCGTGGAGCGCAAGCCCCTGGGCGTAGTGGCCAGCATTGCCCCCTTCAACTTCCCCAACATGGTGCCCCACTGGACCATTCCGAACGCGCTGGTGCTGGGCAACACGATGATTCTGAAGCCTTCGGAGATAGTGCCGCTCAGCGCCGGCCGCATTGCCGAGCTGCTCCACGAAGCCGGCCTGCCCGACGGAGTGCTCAACATCGTGCACGGCGACCGGGAAATCGTGGAAGCCATCTGCGACCATCCCGACATTCAGGCCGTGTCGTTTGTGGGCTCCACCGCCATTGCCAAAGTGGTCTACATCCGCGCCACCAGTAACCTGAAGCGCTGCGTGGCGTTGGGCGGGGCCAAAAACCACCTGCTGGTGCTGCCCGACGCCCACCCCGAAATGACGGCTTCCAACGTGGCCGCCTCCATGTCGGGCTGCGCGGGGCAGCGCTGCATGGCCGGCTCGACGATGGTCGGCGTGGGCGCCGTGGACGGCATCGTGGCCAAGATCGTGGAGGAAGCCCGCAAGATCGTGCCGGGCCAGAACCTGGGCTCAGTGATCAGCAAGGCCGCCAAGGAGCGCATCGAAAAGCACATTGCCGAAGCCGAAGCCGCCGGGGCCAAAGTGCTGCTCGACGGCCGCAACACCACCGTCGCCGACCACGAGGGCGGCTACTACGTGGGTGCCACCGTCATCGACTACGTAACGCCCGACATGCGCATTGCCCAGGAAGAAGTGTTCGGGCCGGTGCTGGCCATCATGCGCACCACCACCCTGGACGAGGCCCTGGCCATCGAAAACGCCAACCCCTACGGCAACGCGGCGGCCGTGTTTACCAGCAGCGGCAGCAGCGCCCGCTACGTGATGGACCACGCCAACGCGGGCATGATTGGCGTCAATATCGGCGTGCCGGTGCCCCGGGAGCCGTTTTCCTTCGGCGGCTGGAACGACTCGAAGTTCGGCGCCTGCGACATCACCGGCAAAAGCTCCATCGAGTTCTGGACCCAGCTCAAGAAAACCACCACCAAGTGGAACCCCGAGTCGCGGGTGAACTGGATGAGCTAAGACTCAATAGAACGTCATTCCGAGCGAAGCCGAGGAATCTCGCGTGCAGCAGTAATCAAATCGTCCAACGATACGAGCGAGATGCCTCGGCTGCGCCCGGCATGACGTACAAATTCCTTGAGTTTCTACGTGTACATCCTAATCAATCCGGCCCACACCGTGCTCTACACCGGCGTTACCAATAATTTGGAGCGTCGCCTGCACGAGCATAGCGAAGGGTTGGGCGACGCTGGAAAGTTCACGGGACGTTACCAGTGTAACCTGCTGGTATACTTTGAAATCAGCCCCAATGCCACGCAGCCTATTGCGAGAGAAAAGCAAACCAAGAACTGGACTCGCGCCAAAAAGGAATTTCTCATCAACACCCTGAACCCGACCTGGGAGCCGATAGACCTCCAAACCTGGAACGGCGGATGATGCCCTCTTGCGACAGCACGCGAGATGCCTCGGCTTCGCTCGGCATGACGTTCTTCTAAAATCACTAAGCATGGAAACCTACACCGAAACCGACAAGGACCAGATCCTCCAGGACAACCTCGACCACACGCTCTTCTCCTGGTCGAAGCAGACGGGCCTGAACCCGATCAGCGCCGAGCGGGCCGCGGGCGTGTACCTCTACGACCGGGACGGCCAGCGCTACATCGACTTCAGCTCCCAGCTGATGAACGTGAACATCGGCCACGGCGACCAGCGCGTGACCGAGGCCGTAGCGGCCCAGATGCGCGAGCTGAGCTACGTGTACCCGGGCATGATTACCAAGGCCCGCGGCGACCTGGGCAAGCGGCTGGCGGAAATCACTGCGCCCAACCTGAACAAGGCCTTCTTCACTTTGGGCGGGGCCGAGGCCATTGAAAACGCCATCAAGCTGGCCCGGGTGTACACCGGCCGCCACAAGATCGTGGCCCTGTACCAGTCGTTTCACGGCGCCTCCTACGGGGCCATGAGCGTGGGCGGCGACCCGCGCAAGTTTGCCGTCGACAGCCAGGCCATGCCCAACGTGGTGCACGTGGAAAACCCGTTTTTCTACCGCTGCCCCTGGCACAGCACCACGCCCGAGGAGTGCGCCCAGCGCGCCGCCGACGCCATGGAGCGCATCATCGGCTACGAGAATCCGGGCAGCGTGGCGGCCATTGTGCTCGAAGGCGAGTCGGGCACCTCGGGCTGCATCAAGTATCCGCCCGGCTACTGGCAGCGGGTGCGTGAAATCTGCGACAAGCACGGCATCCTGCTTATTGCTGATGAAGTAATGAGCGGTTTCGGGCGCACCGGCAAGTGGTTCGGCTCCGACCACCACGGCGTGAAAGTCGACATCATGTGCATGGCCAAGGGCATCACCGCCGGCTACCTGCCCCTGGGCGCAGTGATGGTCGACGACACCATTGCCCACCACTTCGACGACAAGCCCCTGCCGCTGGGCCTCACCTACTCGGCCCACCCGGTATCGTGCGCCGCCGCCGTGGCCGTGCTCGACATCTACGAGGAAGACGGCCTGCTCGAAAACACCGTGCGGATGGGCAGGCACCTCGACGAGCGGATGTGCGAGCTGATGGCCCGCCACCCCAGCATCGGCGACTGGCGCAACACGGGCCTGTTCGGCTGCATCGAGCTGGTAAAAAACCGCCAGACCAAGGAGCCGATGGCGCCCTGGAACGCGGCCCCCAGCCAGATGGACGTCATGAACAAGGTGATGGCCAAGATCAAGGAGCTGGGTATGTACACCTTCGTGCGCTGGAACTACATCTTCATTGCCCCGCCGTTGAATATCACCCGGGAAGAGCTGGATGAAGGTCTGGACATTATCTCCCAGGCCCTCAGCGTCGCCGACGAGTACGTGCACTAGGCCAAGCAATAACAGAACGTCATTCCGAGCATTCTGCGCATGAAGCAGAAACCGAGGAATCTCGCGTGCAATGGTATTGTCATGCTGAGCCCCGCGAAGCATCTCTACCGCTTCGTTGGATTACCATGCGGAAGTCAGCACGCGAGATTCCTCGGCTTCGCTCGGAATGACGTTCAGATTGGCACAGTAAAACGCAGCCCTTTTCGAAGCTTCCTGTCAAGTCAGATTCATACCGGCTTAGCCCTTACTGTTGCTCGATTTCAGGTTTGGCAGCTTGCTTTCGGTGGCGGAAAACGCTACTTTTTCAGGCTATAACTCCCTCACTATCCAGTTTTTGATGGCATCTCTACTGCTTAAAAATGGCCGCGTAGTCACGGCCGACTCCGACAGCGTGTGCGACGTGCTGATTGAGGGCGAAGTCATCGTTGCGCTGGGCCGCAACCTGCCCGTGCCGGCCGACCAGACCATCGACTGCACCGGCCGGATTATCGTGCCCGGCGGCATCGACCCGCACGTGCACCTGGACATGCCGTTTATGGGCACCTTCAGCTCCGACACCCACGAAACCGGCACCCGCGCCGCCCTGCACGGCGGCACGACCACCGTCATCGACTTTGTGCTGCAGAAGCAGGGCCACAGCCTGCGCGAGGCCCTCACCGAATGGCAGGGCCGTGCCACCGGCACCGCCGTCGGCGACTACTCGTTCCACATGGCCGTGACGGACTTCAACCCCGGCACCAAGGAGGAAATCAAGGACATGGTGGCCGAGGGCATCACGTCCTTCAAAACCTTCATGGCCTACAAGGGCGCGCTCATGATTGACGACGCGCAGATGGTGGGGCTGATGCAGGAAGTGAAAAAGTACGGCGCGCTGGTCACGGCTCACGCCACCAACGGCGACATGATTGACACGCTCATTGCCCAGCACCGCGCCCAGGGCAAACTCTCGCCGCTCTACCACTACCTCAGCCAGCCCGAAGTCACCGAGTCGGAAGCCTCGGGCCGCTTCGCCGACATTGCCAACTACACCGGCGTCAACGCCTACATCGTGCACCTGACCTGCGAGGGCGCGCTCAACCAGGTACGCCGGGCTACGGAGCGGAACCAGCGCGTGTTCGTGGAAACCTGCATTCAGTACCTGGTGCTCGATGCTTCCTTATATAACGACGAGGCCAACGGGGCCAAGTACGTCATGTCGCCGCCGCTGCGGCAGAAAAAGGACCAGGAAACGCTCTGGGCGGGCATCAACCAGGGCCTGGTACAGGTGGTGGGTACCGACCACTGCCCATTTATGCTGGCGCAGAAGCGCATGGGCAAGGACGACTTTTCCAAGATTCCCAACGGCCACCCCGCCATCGAGCACCGCATGGAGCTGCTGTTTTCGGAAGGCGTGAGCAAGGGGCGCATCAGCCTGCAAAGGTTCGTGGAGGTGACCAGCACCAACGCGGCCAAGATCTTCGGCATGTTTCCGCGCAAAGGCACCATCAGCATTGGCGCCGACGCGGATTTAGTCATCATTGACCCCACCAAAAAGCACACGATTTCGGCTGAAACGCACCACATGAACGTCGACTACTCGGCCTACGAGGGCTGGGAGCTGACCGGCAAAATAGACACCGTGCTGCTCCGCGGGCAGGTAGCCGTGGACGCCGGCGAAACCAAAGTTGGCCGCGGCTACGGGCAGTTCATCAGGCGCGGCGTTACGGCTTTTTAGCCGACTAGAACAACCAAAAGAACGTCATGCTGAGCTTGTCGAAGCATCTCGCGTGCTGTCGTTGCAATACCATTCAAACGAAGCGGTAGAGATGCTTCGGCAAGCGGACGCCAGATCAAGCATGACAATACTCTGGCAACGACGCCACGCGAGATGCCTCGGCTTCGCTCGGCATGACCGTTCTGTTGAAATCGATTTCAAACTCATTCCCCCCAACCCTTTTCCTCTCTACCCCAATGCCCAGAATTATCAAATCCGGCCTGATCCAGATGAGTTTGCCGATGACGGAAGGCGAAGGCACGATTGCCGAAATCATGGAAGCCATGGTGCAGAAGCACATTCCGCTCATCGAAGAAGCCGGCCGCCAGGGCGTGCAGATTCTGTGCCTGCAGGAAATCTTCAATACGCCCTACTTCTGCCCCGGCCAGGATAAGGCCTGGTACGCCTCCGCCGAATCGGTGCCCGGCCCGACCACGGACCGCATGGCCGAGTACGCCAGGAAGTATAACATGGTGATGATTGTGCCCATCTATGAGCGGGAGTCGGCGGGCTTTCTGTACAACACCGCAGCCGTGATTGACGCCGACGGCACCTACCTGGGCAAGTACCGCAAGAACCACATTCCCCACACCTCCGGCTTCTGGGAGAAGTTCTTCTTCAAGCCCGGCAATATGGGCTACCCCGTGTTCCAGACCAAGTACGCCAAAGTAGGCGTCTACATCTGCTACGACCGGCACTTCCCCGACGGCGCCCGGGTGCTGGGCCTGAACGGCGCGGAAATCGTGTACAATCCTTCCGCTACCGTAGCGGGCCTCTCGCAGTACCTGTGGAAGCTGGAGCAGCCGGCCCACGCGGCGGCCAACGGCTACTTCATGGGCTGCATCAACCGCGTCGGCACCGAGAAGCCCTGGAACCTGGGCAAATTCTACGGCACGAGCTACTTCGTGGACCCGCGCGGCCAGATCCTGGCCCAGGCCAGCGAGGATAACGACGAGCTGCTGGTAGCCGAATTCGACCTCGACATGATTGAGGAAGTGCGCAACACCTGGCAGTTCTTCCGCGACCGTCGCCCCGAGACGTACGAGAAGCTGGTGGAGCTGTAGACAACATCATAACCAGAACGTCATTCCTCGGCTTCGCTCGGAATGACGTTCTGATTGGTTTTCCCTTTCCGAAAATTCCCATCGTATGGCTGAATACTCTCCTCCTACTTCCGAGCAGGAATTCCACGCGAATTTTGCCCAGATCAAGCCCCGGATGAACAGCTCCGAGGCGTTGTTCGAAAGCTCGCGCTGCCTGTTCTGCTTCGATGCGCCCTGCATCCAGGCCTGCCCCACGGGCATCGACATTCCCCAGTTCATCCGCCAGATCAACACCGGCAACGACACGGGCGCTGCCCGCACCATCTACGAGGCCAACTACTTCGGCAACGCCTGCGGCAAGGTGTGCCCCACGGAAGTGCTCTGCGAGGGTGCCTGCGTGTACAACCTGCAGGACGTGAAGCCCATCGAAATCGGCCGCCTGCAAAGCTTTGCCACCCGCAAGGCCATTGAGGAGGAAAAGCCGCTCTTCACCCCCGGCATCCCCAACGGCTGCAAAGTCGCCATCATCGGCGCCGGGCCGGCCGGCATCAGCTGCGCCTGCGAGCTGCGCGCCCTGGGCTATGAGGTGGACGTGTTCGAAGCCAAAGCTCAGCCTTCGGGCCTGACGGTGTACGGCGTGGCGCCCTACAAAATCACCAACGAGGAAGTGCTGGCCGAAATGGCCTACCTGCAAAAGCAGTTCGGCTATTCAGTTAAGTATAATGCGCCCATCAGCTCCCGCGAGGAATTGCAGAAGCTGGAAAACGACTACGACGCCATTTTCCTGGGCATCGGCCTGGGCAAAACCAACGCTTTGAGCCTGCCCGGCGAGGAGCGCGAAAACTGCATCGGCGCGGTGGAATTCATCGAGCAGCTGCGCCTGAACCACCACAGCACCGCCGTGGGCCGCAAGGTCATCGTGCTCGGCGGCGGCAACACGGCCATGGACGCCGCCTCGGAATCGTCCCGCATGGGTGCCGACTCGGTGATTCTGGCTTACCGCCGCGGCAAGGAGGATATGGGCGCCTACGAGTTTGAGTACGACCTCGCGAAAGGTGTGGGCGTGCAAGGCCTGTTCCACGTGGCCCCGGTCGAAATCATGGGCAACGGCAAGGTCGAAGGCGTCCGGTTTATCCGCACGGCCCTGCACGAGGGCCAGGTGCAGACCGTGCCCGGCTCCGAGTTCATCGAGCCCTGCGACATGGTGATTAAAGCCACCGGCCAGGCCAAGCAGACCCAGTTTCTGAGCTTGATTCCGGGCCTGAAAACTGACGGCAAAGGGCGCATCATCGCCGATGAGCGCACGGGCCAGACCACCAACCCGCAGTACTTCACCTCCGGCGACGCCCGCAACGGCGGCGCGGAAGTCGTCAACGCCGCCGCCGAAGCCAAAGCCACCGCCCGCGGCATCCACGAATACCTTTCCCGCAAGTAGTCCATTCAGCCAAAAAAAGAACGTCATTCCGAGCAACTAGAACGTCATTCCGAGCGAAGCCGAGGAATCTCGCGTGCTGACATTGCCAAAGTAACTGGCATGCCCAATCTGGCGTCCGCGCAGCCGAAGCAGATCTACCGCTTCGTTGCATTGCCAGTTGGTAAGCACTGCACGCAAGATGCTTCGGCAAGCGGACACCAGATCAAGCATGACAATAGCACTCCAACGACGCCTCGCGAGATTCCTCGACTCCGCTGCGCTCCACTCGGAATGACCGCCTTTATTAACCCCTAACTCATGCCCGACCTCTCCATAAATTTTGCCGGCATCAAGTCCCCGAACCCTTTCTGGCTGGCGTCGGCGCCGCCGACCAACTCCGGCTACCAGGTGATGAAAGCCTTCGACGCGGGCTGGGGCGGCGCGGTGTGGAAAACGCTGGGCGTGCCCGTCGTGAACGTGTCGAGCCGCTACGGCAGCGTGAATTACCGCGACAAGCGCATGATGGGCTTCAACAACATCGAGCTGATTTCGGACCGCCCCCTGGCCGACAACCTGCGCGAGATTGAGGAAGTCAAGAAGCGCTTCCCGAATCACGCCGTCATTGCCTCCCTCATGGTGCAGAGCCGGCAGGAGTGGCACGACATCGTGCGCCAGAGCCAGGAAGCCGGCGCCGACGGCATCGAGCTGAACTTCGGCTGCCCCCACGGCATGTGCGAGCGGGGCATGGGCTCGGCCGTGGGCCAGGAGCCCGCCGTGCTCCAGACCATCGTGGAGTGGGTGATGGAAGTGGCCAAAATCCCGGTTATCGTCAAGCTCACGCCCAACATCAGTGACATCACCGAGCCCGCCATGGCCGCCCGCCGCGGCGGGGCCGACGCCATTTCGCTCATCAACACCATCCAGAGCATCGTGGGCGTGGACCTGGACCTGTTTGCCCCCTACCCCATCGTGGACGGCAAGGGCTCCAACGGCGGCTACTGCGGCCCGGCCGTGAAGCCCATTGCCCTGAACATGCTCAAGAACTGCGCCCAGCACCCCGACGTGCGCCTGCCCATCTCCGGCATCGGCGGCATCGAAACCTGGCGCGACGCCGTGGAGCACATCCTGCTCGGGGCCTCCTCGGTGCAGGTCTGCACCGCGGCCATGCACTACGGCTTCGGCATCATCCGCGAGATGACCAGCGGCCTGGAGCAGTACATGACCGACAAGGGCTTCCACACCATCTACGACTTCGTGGGTAAGGCCCTGCCCAACGTGCTGCCCTGGGAAGAGCTGAACATGAAGTACAAGGTGACGGCCAACATCCACGAGGAAAAGTGCATCGGCTGCCAGCTCTGCTACACCGCCTGCGAGGACGGCGCCCACCAGGCCATCCGGCTCAACGCCGGCACCCGCGTCCCCGAAATCATCGAGGCCAACTGCGTGGGCTGCAACCTGTGCTCCCTGGTCTGCCCCGTGGAAGACTGCATCACCATGGACCGCACCGACGACGGCACGGCCCACCTCACCTGGAAGGAGCGTACCGAAGCCGACAACATCCCTGTCACCTTCAACGATGAGCGGGCCGGCGGCCGCCACCACTGGGTGCCCGAGCCGTCCGCGGCCCTGGGCAAGGAGAAGCACAAAACCCTGCCCGGCAAAGCCCGCCAGTTTGAGAAAGTGACGGTAACGGAGTAGCGTTCTGCCCTTTTGCGCTGTCAGCACAACGGCCCCCGAATCCAGCTGGATTTGGGGGCCGTTTGGCGTTTTAGAAGTCTGCTCGTGCCTCAGGAAGCCGCTTTATCAACTATTCAAAACTTGAATTGCAATACTTTCCGGCGGCTTATCTTTGAACCAAGCGTACGGTAACCACCCCGCCAACACGGTAGCTTGTAAAAAGCGAAACCCCGGCTGTTGGAGCAGTCGGGGTTTCAAGAAGCGGGTGCAGTAACACCCAATCTTCTTTCTCGATGAAAAAGGTGCGTACGAAGGCGAAATCTTCCAGCAATGCTGGCTGGTTTCATTACTAGACTAGTATTACCTATTGCGATTTAAACGGTTCAAGTGATGCACGCAATGAATTGAAATCTATTGGTTTAGTTACTATTGGCAAATCACCTAATCCTCTCTCCATAGCTTTATCTGCGATATGTACATGTCCCGTCAGAATGACTATATTTTTTCTAGGAAATCCTATGCGCAAAAGCTCTTCTATTAGTTCAAATCCATCCATGTTACTTTTTGATGACAAGTCAATATCAACAAAAATACAACTATCTTTTGTGATATTGTTTAAATCTGGGCATGTTTGCGAAGACGCATAGTCAGTTATTTTAAATTTATTTTTAAAATAAATTAAATTAACTGCCTGGAAAGAAGCACATATATTTGAATATTCATTTTCAAAAACTACGATGTTCATAGGATCGTTGGAAAAGTTATTATGAAGTAAAAAAAATTATCCTTAGTTACGATTTTACTATTAATATTTACCTTGTTTAAATATGTTTTAATCATGTACAAACCATTACTATTTTTTTTCATTATTTCATTCACTTCATCATTATTGAATTGATCAATTATGCCTTTTATTTTCTTGTTTTGCGATATATGGCTGTTCGTGGCTATCTGATTTGCAAATACTAAAAATGGACGTGAATCAATGCCAGTGGTTGCAAAGAAATTACCCTTACCATGTTTGCTCATGTTAGTTATTATTTCTTCGACAACTAACCAAAAATCATCTATATCTATATTTATAGAAGAATCCAGCAAATCTTCTTGCCATTCTATTTTAAACTTATCACTTTGCAAGTTATGCTCTCCCCATATATCTCTTACTGTTCGGAGTATATTTTTATATTTAATAGATTCTATAGTAAGATCATTTCTTGATTCGACTGATTTGTATAACAATGATCTAGCACGCTCATTTATCTGACGCAAATTATCTTTAGCACGACTTGCTTCTTTATTAATTATTTTTTTTAAATCAGGCAAATAGGACTGACTATCTTCCTTCTTTTTTTCATATTTATACAGTTCCATCATTTCAAAATAATTAGTCAAAGGAGACAATCTATTATTTATAAAATGGACCACATTTATTGTTTTTTCTGTGAAATCAAGTTTATCCTTTAATTTTCTTATTAATTGATTCCTGTCATGCATTAATTGACCTTCTATATCCAAAATTTTTACAGCATAGATCAATGATTTTTGCATCGCTGAAACTGCATATGCGTCGAACGTATTTTCAAGATTTACTGGCTTACTTAATTCTATATAAAACATATACATTTCTTTATGCCCTTTAATTTGTATACAAATATTCTGAGCTAAATCATTATTATTTATTGATACACCGCCAAGCGATACTATTCCCTTTTGATTCAAACTTTCAGCGAGCTTGGCTTCATCAATGAATGAAAAGTTACTAACAAACGCAGCTCCTGTTATCAATCTAAACCTGTTATTGACATTCCTAAACGCGACTATACTTACGGGTTTTCCGCATACGGTAGTAAGCACTTTGTTCTCTTCCCAGTTTTTTATCATACTTTTTAAGAGCATATGGGAGCCGCCTAGTTTTATGTTTTCCGTATAATACTGAACTACAGAACGAAGTGTAGCTTGGTCTAGCCTAGCCACCCACTCTCTTAATTTTGTAAGACCGCTTATAGTTGCAAAAACGAAAAACATTAAAAGCCATGACAGCTTCACTTGAAAGCCAGTTACAACAAACATTGACACGAAGCATACTGCATAAAGCCAAATTATACTTACATAGTTTTTGCTCTCAGATGTGTGGTTTACGCTGTTTACAATTGGGATTATTATAAAACAAGCATTAACGAAAGTATTTATTTCTTTGCCATAAAGAAAAAATATAATAAAACCATAGTCGGCAAATAGTCTTGCTAATGAAGCGCTGGGTTTTTTTATCCTAAATAAAAGCCAAGTTGCTGTATAACATAATGCTACAGCAACATATACATAGGGCTTGAAAATATTTACTTCGATTATTATTATTGCGGCACCTACAAGAAGTAATAAGCCCCTATAAACTGTTGAAACGACTGCTCTTGAAATTCTTTCTATTGGTTGTATGTTCATTTAATCGACGTTTATTTTTGAAAGAAGCTGTTTTAAAAGTATATTTCCTATTATTAATAAAAAGAATATTTTTCCGAGAAAACATGTGAAAAAACCCGCAATATTTAATGGCCTTATTTTAACTTCATCATCTAACCCTATCATAACTGCAAATGTATTCATTATTCTATTTAAAGCAAAATACTTTGTATAATTAGCACATTTATATTCAATAAAAACAAATGATTTATCTGTAGCTGGTAGTAGAACAATTGTAAATATTGCGATACAAAAAAACAATGATATTAAAATTGATATTTTGGATTGAGTTGTTAATATATAAAACCAATGCACTAAATTTGATAATGTAGGGTTTTTAATCAGAAATTTTTTTCTTAAGCTTTGTCAGTTTTTCTAAGCATTGGCCATGCTGATCTTCATGTCCACTTGCTTTTAAAAGCTTGCAAGCATATTCATAAATTGATATTTCTGATCTAATATCAGCTACTAATACAATATTTTCAATTTTAGAAAACACAATGTCGTCATATCCAGACGCTCGTTCTTCTGCTGAAAGTATATACAGTTTGATAAATTGCTTTATGTCAATAGATATATTACTTCTACTTTTAATGGTGCAATTATTTTTTAATTGTATTATATTGTTTAGATGAGAAGCTTTTTGACTATTAAGCTCGCATACCTTAAGTGATTTGTATTCTTGTTCAATAAGGTTGTCAATATCATTTACATTTGCTTGTGAGTGATTCTCCATATTCTTTTTTTATATAAAAAATTGCATATATACTAATCTCTCATATCAGTATGATCGGATCATACAACTGAAATGACAAATTATTTGCACTGCAATAAACAACCAATATTGAATACAATCTAATTTGATTCTTATCTCTGATGACATAATCTCCAACCTATCCTCTTTGGCAAAAAAAGAACTCCACAGTGGAGTTCTTTTTTTGCCAAAGAGGATAGGCTACCTAGCGCGCTGGTATGAAGCTCAGATGTTTAACTGACCTGCGCGAAACAGTTGATTCTCTACTTACTTGCGGACGTTCAGCACTTGGTTTCAAGTCTGCTACATGATTAGCCCACTTGGCTGCCACACGATTTATACGACCTATTGCTTCCTCTTTGGAAGTGAGCACATCAAAAGCACGTTCCATGGTATGTGAGGTTAGTGAGAATATGAACTACGGATTAAGAACGAAGGCAGTTTAGTTGCAAGTTAACTATTTGACTTGCTTTACTATACCAAAGTTGTTTTACCCAAAGTTTCAGCTATGAAATTCATTAGAGACGTTCGGTTAGGTAACGAACCTATTCAGCGTTGTAGCATCAAGAAAGCTTATCTACGCCACCAATGTATGTGTTTTTTGACAGCCAAACCAACTCCCGCCGCCCTGGCAGACAATCCCAACCCCGATTCCCCATAGAAGTCAGTCCGTCGCGAAAACACCTGCTCGAACCTTGCAAAATGACAATCTGTCACGGAAAAGCGGCTGATCCGGGGCTGGTACGTGTCTTGTAGCGGGTCTGGGGCGAGTGATTCGCACCTCTGAACTGACATCTCACATTCTATAAAACCCCAACCATTCACATGGGAAAGATAATCGGTATTGACCTCGGCACCACCAACTCGTGCGTAGCCGTCATGGAAGGCAACGAGCCGGTGGTGATTCCAAACAGCGAAGGCCGCCGCACGACCCCGTCGATTGTGGCTTTCCTCGACGGTGGCAAAGGCGAGCGGAAAGTGGGTGACCCGGCCAAGCGTCAGGCCATTACCAACCCGCAGAATACGCTCCAGTCCATCAAGCGCTTCATGGGCCGCGGCTTCGGCGAAGTGACCGAGGAGTCCAAGAACGTATCCTATAAGCTGGTGAGCGGCTCCAACAACACGGTGGCCGTGCAGATTGGTGACCGGCAGTACACGCCCCAGGAGATTTCGGCCATGGTGCTTCAGAAAATGAAGCAGACCGCCGAAGACTACCTGGGTCAGCCCGTAACCGAAGCCGTAATTACGGTGCCCGCCTACTTCAACGACGCCCAGCGTCAGGCCACCAAGGAAGCCGGCGCCATTGCCGGCCTCGACGTGAAGCGCATCATCAACGAGCCCACGGCGGCAGCCCTGGCCTACGGCCTCGACAAGAAGCACAAGGACCAGAAGATTGCTGTGTATGACCTCGGCGGTGGTACCTTCGACATTTCCATCCTCGAGCTGGGCGACGGTGTGTTCGAAGTACTGAGCACCAACGGCGACACCCACCTCGGTGGCGACGACTTCGACCAGGTGATCATCAACTTCCTGGCCGAGCAGTTTGCCTCCGAAAACGAAGGCCTGAACCTGCGTCAGGACCCGATGGCGCTGCAGCGTCTGAAGGAAGCCGCTGAAAAGGCCAAAGTGGAGCTGTCCAGCTCGACGGAAACCGAAATCAACCTGCCCTACATCACCGCTACGGCCTCGGGCCCCAAGCACCTGGTGGTGAAGCTGAGCCGCGCCAAGTTTGAGCAGCTCGCCGATTCGCTGGTGCGTCGCTCGATGGATCCGTGCAAAAAGGCACTTCAGGATGCTGGCTTGAGCACTTCCGACATCGACGAAGTGATTCTGGTAGGTGGCTCGACCCGCATTCCCCGCATTCAGGAGGAAGTGGAGAAGTTCTTCGGCAAGAAGCCCTCGAAAGGCGTGAACCCCGACGAAGTGGTAGCCATCGGCGCCGCTATTCAGGGTGGCGTGCTGACCGGCGAGGTGAAGGATGTGCTCCTGCTCGACGTGACCCCGCTGAGCCTGGGTATCGAAACCATGGGCGGCGTGATGACCAAGCTCATCGAGAGCAACACGACCATTCCGACCAAGAAATCGGAAACCTTCTCCACGGCCTCGGATTCGCAGCCTTCGGTGGAGATTCACGTGCTGCAGGGTGAGCGTCCGCTGGCTTCGCAGAACCGCACCATCGGCCGCTTCCACCTCGACTCGATTCCGCCCGCGCCCCGCGGCGTACCGCAGATCGAAGTAACCTTCGACATCGACGCCAACGGCATCCTGCACGTTTCGGCCAAGGACAAGGGCACCGGCAAAGAGCAGAAGATCCGCATCGAAGCCAGCAGCGGCCTCACCGACGCCGACATTGAGCGGATGCGCGCCGAAGCTGCGGCCAACGCCGATTCCGACAAAGCCGAAACCGAGCGGATCGGCAAGGTAAACGCCGCCGACTCGATGATTTTCCAGACGGAGAAGCAGCTGAAAGAGTACGGCGACAAGCTGAGCGCCGGCAACAAGACGGCCGTTGAAAACGCGCTGGCCGACCTCAAGACGGCCCACGAAAGCAAGGACCTCGGCCAGATTGACACCGCCATGGCGGCCATCAACGCGGCCTGGGAAGCAGCCTCGACCGAAATGTACAACGCCACCCAGGGCGGCGAGCCGCAGCCCCAGGGCTACCCCGGCGGCGACGGCGGTCAGGCCCAGGGCGGCAACGGCCAGCCCGGCGCCGCGCACGACAACGTGACCGACGTGGACTACGAAGAAGTAGACGGCCAGAAGTAATTCTGGCTCATCAACCAAAAAGGCCGGAAGCGCATTGCTTCCGGCCTTTTTTTGTGCGCAACGGCGCCGGCTTACGTAGTCAGCGTCTTCTTCTCGCCAGGGTTGGCCTTTTCATAGGCTTCTTCCTCGACTTCTTCCTGCAAGCCTTCCTGGATCTTCTCGACGGCCTCGGCATGGTCGCCGGCATCGGCCTCCTCGCAGTTTTCCTCCTGCTCGGCCTTGTCGTGGGGCTCATAGCTGAGCTTGATGTAGATCGGGAAATGGTCGGAACCCACGTAGGGCAGGCGTTGCATCCCATCAACTTTAAAGTCGGCCGAGACAAATACGTGGTCCAGGGGCCAGCGCAGCAGGTGGTAGTCGGCGTGGAAGGTGGGCAGCAGGCCCCGCCCGACGCGCGGGTCCATCAGGCCGCTGATGCGGCGAAACAGCTCGGAGGTGTGCGACCAGGCTACGTCGTTCATGTCGCCGAACACGATGGTCGGCTCGTCGCGGGCTTCGATTTCCTTGCCCACGAGCAGCAGCTCGGCGTCGCGCTTGGTGCTGGTCTTGGACTCGGACGGCGCCGGCGGCTTGGGGTGCAGGCCGTACAGGCGGATCCAGGTTTTGTCGGGCAGCTGCACGCGGGTGTGCAGGCTGGGCACGTCGTCGTCGAGCAGGTACTTTATCTCGCTGCCCTCCAGCGGCAGGCGGGAAAAGAACAGCAGGCCGTAGGTGTTGTCGAGGGGTTCGAGGCAGGTGTAGGGGTGCGTGTCGGTCAGCGGCTTAAGCTGCTCGTACCACCACTGGTCGGTTTCGACGGCCATAATGATATCCGAATCGGCGGCCTGCAGCGCGGCCAGCGCCTTGGCGCCCTGCTTGTTGAACTGCAGCACGTTCATCATCGTCAGGCTGATGTGGCGCGCTTTGTCCTGCCGGGTACTGTCGCCGACCTGCTTGCTGGCCAGCCGGGTGTAGGGCACGATGCGGAAGAACTGGTAGCCCACGGCCAGCGCCAGCGCCCCCAGCGTGCCCAGGCCCCAGTAGCCGGGCAGCTCGTGCCAGCCCAGGGCCAGCCCGCCGCCAATGGTGAGCAGGGCCGCGGCCACGACCTGCAGGCGCGGAAAGTCGAACACCCGGATCCACCACGCCGTTTCGCGCAGCAGCGGCAGCAGCGTGGCCACCAACGTGACCAGCGTGAGCAGCAGCACCAAACCGTGCAGCAGCAGCAGCCAAAGAGGGAGAGAGTTGAAATCAGGCAATGTTTTACTGTACTAAGGTGAACAATGGGTTTACCGGCCGGGAATGGAGAAGGGATGCGGCCACAGCTGCTAACGAATGGCGGGATGGCCGGTTGGATACGCTACCGCACCAGCCCGGGAGCCGGTTCCGGCCCGCAGCACGCTACCATACCAGCCTAGTCGTCGCTGAAGCCGCCTTTACGCAGCTCCTCGATAGTACGCATAACTTTATCCTTGAGCGAAGTGCGGTACCGCTCCAGCACGTCGGCGAGGCGGGCGTTGCTGATGGCCAGGATTTCGGTGGCCAGCACGGCGGCGTTGGCGGCGCCGTCGATGGTCACGGTAGCCACGGGTACCCCGGCCGGCATCTGCAGCATCGACAGCACCGAATCCAGCCCGTGAAGGGACGTGACCGAGTTGATGGGGACGCCGATAACGGGCAGAATGGTGAAGGCCGCGACCATGCCCGGCAGGTGGGCCGCCCCGCCCCCGCCGGCAATAATCACGCGCAGGCCGCGCTTGCGGGCCGTTTCGGCGTACTCGACCAGCCGGTGTGGGGTGCGGTGGGGCGACACCAGCGTTATTTCGTAGGCCACGCCGAACTGCCGGAGAACTTCTGCGGCGGCCGACATAATTTTCAGATCGGACTGGCTGCCCATGATGATGCCAACCAGGGGCGAATCGGTGGAGTCGAGGCCGGCGGGGGCGGCGGGGGGCGGTGTGGTGGTCATGGTGTGCTACGGAGCGAAAAAAGGGCCTTACCGACCCCTGGCAGCTTGTACGGACGCCAGGGAGGACGGTTAGCCCATCAAACATACCATTTTAACCGGTGTGCTGATTCCCAATCCCTCGTACCTTTAGCCGTCCCTCCGCTTCCATTCCCGGTTTATGGAAATTCTCCTCGCCACTTTCACCACCCTGTTTTCGGTTGTCAACCCCTTCGGGGCCATGCCGGTATTTCTGACCCTGACCGAGGACGACACACCCAGCCACCGCGCCCAGATCGGACTGCGGGCCTGCCTGTACATGGTCGGCATCCTGTCGGTGTCGTTTTTTGCGGGGCAGTACGTGCTGAACTTCTTCGGCATCAACATCCACCACCTGCGCATTGCGGGCGGCATTCTGCTGATGCGCTCGGCCTTTGATCTGCTCACGCCGGGCGGCAACCGCGCCAAGGTCTCGGATGCCACGCTGGAGGAAAGCATGCACAAGGAGGATATTTCCTTCACCCCGCTGGCCATGCCCATGCTGTCGGGGCCGGGCTCGATGGCCGTGTGCATCGGCCTGTTTACCAAGAAGCTCACCTACCTCGACATGGGCCTGATTTTCTTCGGCTTCGTGCTCGTGGCCTTTGCCGCCTACATTATTCTGATGTCGTCTTTGCGGCTGACGCGGTTTTTGGGCCGGCCGGGTATGGCGGCCCTGGCCCGCATCATGGGCTTCCTGACCCTGGCCATCGGCGTCAACTTTATGGCTTCGGCCATCAAGGCGCTGTTTCAGGAGTAGCCGGCGACCCCGGCCGCTTTTGCGCCGGGACCCAGAATCCCCGGCCTTCGTGCGGCGGCTGTGTGGCTGCTGCCGTATCTTTGCCCCACTTATGCTCAAGAACGACCTGTTGCTCCGTGCCGCCCGCGGCGAAGACACCGAACGTACCCCCGTCTGGCTGATGCGCCAAGCCGGCCGTATCCTGCCCGAGTACCGCGCCCTGCGCGCCCGCCTGAGCGGCTTCAAGGAGCTGGTCGAGACGCCGGAGCTGGCGGCCGAAGTCACCATTCAGCCCGTGGACGCGCTGGACGTGGACGCGGCCATCATCTTCTCCGACATTCTGGTGGTGCCCGAGGCCATGGGCCTGACCTACGAGATGCTGGAAGCCCGCGGCCCGCTGTTTCCCGAAACCATCCGGAACGCCCAGGACGTGGCCCGCCTGCGCGTGGCCGACCCCGAGGAGCACCTGGGCTACGTGCTCGAAGCCATCCGCGTGACCAAGCGCGCCCTCAACGGCCGGGTGCCGCTGATCGGCTTTGCCGGCGCGCCCTGGACCATTCTGGCCTACATGGTGGAGGGCCACGGCTCCAAAACCTTCAGCAAGGCCCGGCGGATGCTCTACACCGAGCCGGCCCTGGCCCACGAGCTGCTGCGCAAAATCACGGCCACGACCATCGCCTACCTGCAGGCGCAGGTGGCGGCGGGGGCCAACCTGATCCAGGTATTCGACTCCTGGGCCGGGATTCTGCCCCCCGAGCACTACCGCGAGTTTTCCTCCCGCTACATCGCCGAAATCTGCAATGCTCTGCCCGACGTGCCGGTGACCGTGTTTGCCAAGGGCGCCTACTTCGCCATTCCGGAGTTTGCCAATTTCAACTGCCGTACCATCGGGCTGGACTGGAACGAGGACCCGCGGGCCGTGCGCGCCGCCATCGGCGACGCGAAAACCCTGCAGGGCAACCTCGACCCCTGCGCCCTCTACGGCACCCGGGAGCAGGTGCAGAAAGCCACCATCGAGATGCTGCGCCGCTTCGGTCCCCAGCGCCACATTGCCAACCTCGGCCACGGCGTGTACCCCGATACCGACGCCGACAACGTGCGCGTGTTTATCGACACGGTCAAGGAATTCAGCCCCATGGCCCGGGAAGGGAACCTGTAAGCTGTAACGCGAAGTTCCACTTCGCGGGGCATGCGCGCGCCAAGCACGCTTGTCGTTCAACATTTCGCGGAGTGCAGCTTCGCGTTACATCCAAAAGCCCCGACGTACGCCAACGTCGGGGCTTTTTGTTCAGGACGAACTGCTTCGTCCTCGCAATGACAAGTTAAAACAGCTGCAAGCCCGTTTCCCGGGCTTCTTCCAGCAGGCGCTGCTTCTCGATGGGCACCACGCCCACCTGCTCACAGACCAGGCCGCCGCCGAGGTTGGCCAGCGCGGCCGTAACCGGGGCGGGCAGCCCCAGTGCCACGCACAGGGCGGCAATGCTGATAACCGTGTCGCCGGCGCCCGACACGTCGGAAATCATGCGCAGGTGGGCCGGAATGTAGCTGCGGCCCGTCGCGGCCGACTCGCTGAACACGCCCCGCTCCGAGAGCGTGACCAGCACGATGTCGGGCATGAGCAGCTCGCGCAGCCGGTCGACGGCCGCTTCGAAGGCGGGCCGGTCGGCGTCGGCGTCGCCGAATTCGAGCTTGAGCCCCTCGCGCAGCTCCTTCAGGTTGGGCTTGAACAGGGTGCAGTGCTGGTAGGCCAGGAAGTTCTTTTTCTTGGGGTCGACCACGGTCGGAATGCCGCGCTGCCGGGCCAGGTGGATGAAGTGGGCAATGCTGCCGGGGCTGAGCACGCCCTTGTCATAGTCCTCAAAAATCACCACGTCGGCCTGCTGCAGCAGCATTTCGTAGCGCTGCTGCAGCAGGCCGGCTTCCTCGGCATTGAGGTCGGTTTCCACTTCCGAATCGATGCGGAGCAGGTGCTGCCCGGCGGCCAGGATGCGCTGCTTGACCGTGGTGGGCCGGTGCGGGCTGCGCACGATGCCGGCGGCCGAAAGCTGCTTGTCGTCCAGCAGGCCGATGAGCTGGTCGCCGCCGGCATCGGTGCCGACCACGGCGCACAGCAGCGGCGTGGCGCCCAGGGCCTGCACGTTCAGGGCCACGTTGGCCGCCCCGCCCAGGCGCTGCTCGGTGCGGCCCACATTGATGACGGGCACCGGCGCCTCGGGCGAAATCCGGCTCACCTTGCCCCACACGTAGGCATCCATCATCACGTCGCCCACAATCAGGACGGTGAGGCGGTCGAAGGCGGCAAACAGCTCGGGCAGGGAAGCGGGAATGGTATCGGCAGGCATTGCGGCAATTCAGAAGGAAGCGGCAAAGGTAAACAGGCGCGACGGCATCGGCTCTATTCATTCCATCTGTCATCCGGAGCGCAGCGCGGCGCAGTGAAAGACCTGCCTCGTCAGTATCTGCAAAGCCCCTTAAATGAGCAAAGCCCCTCCCCGATTACGCGGCGAAGGGCTTTGAGCGTTGAAAAGCGCGTTTGGTGCGAAAACAGGCCGGTCCTGCACTCCACTGCGCTCCGGATGACAGACGTATCTACTGCCTACCCCAGCTTTTCCAGGCTGGCCTTGATGCGCCCGAACGCCTCGCGCAGCTTGTCGTCGGCGGCGGCGGTGCTGAAGCGGATGCAGTTGGGCGCCCCGAAAGCGGCCCCGTCCACGGCGGCTACGTGGGCCTCGTTGAGCATGAACAAAGCCAGGTCGCCGGCGTTGCCGATAACCTCGCCGCCGGGCGTGGTCTGCCCGAAGTAGGCGCTGACGTCGGGGAAGATGTAGAAAGCGCCGCTGGGCGTGGGGGTTTTGAAGCCCGGAATGGCCTGCACCTGCTCCAGCACCAGGTCGCGGCGGCGGCGGTAGGCGGCCACCATCTCGTCGGCCGAGGTGCGGCCGCCCTGCAGGGCGGCCAGGGCGGCGCGCTGGGCCACCGAGCAGGTGCCGGAGGTAATCTGGCTCTGCATCTTTTCGCAGGCGGCGGCAATTTCCTTGCGGGCCGCCAGGTAGCCCACGCGCCAGCCCGTCATGGCGTAGCCCTTCGAGAAGCCGTTGACGGTAATGACCTGGTCCTTGATGGCGGCAAACTGCGCCAGGCTCACGTGCTCCCCCACGAAGTTGATGTACTCGTAAATCTCGTCGGCCAGCACGTGCACCTGGGGGTTGCGGGCCACCACGGCGGCAATGTCCGTCAGCTCCTGCCGCGAGAATACCGAGCCCGTGGGGTTGCAGGGCGAGGAGTACATGATGAGCCGGGTGCGCGGGGTGATGGCGGCTTCCAGCTCGGCCGCGGTTACCTTGTAGTCGTTTTCCAGCGCCCCCATCAGCGTCACGGTCCTGCCCTCAGCCAGCTTCACCATCTCCTCGTAGCTGACCCAGTACGGGGCAAACACAATCACCTCGTCGCCGGGATTGATCAGGCTCATCACGGCGTTGGCCAGGGCCTGCTTGGCCCCGGTGCTCACCACAATGTTTTCGGGCCGGTAGTCCAGCTGATTTTCGCGCCGCAGCTTGTCGGCAATGGCCTGGCGCAGGTCGAGGTAGCCGGGTACGGGCGTATACTTGGTGAAGCCCTGGTCCATGGCCACTTTGGCCGCCTCACGGATGTACTGCGGGGTTTCGAAGTCCGGCTCGCCGAAGCTCAGGTTGATGACGTCGATACCCTGGGCCATCAGCTCCCGGGCCTTCTTGGCCATGGCAATGGTTTGGGACTCCTGCATGGCATTGATGCGGTCAGACAGGAAGGAAGGCGTAAGCGTAGTGGTAGAAGCGGACATAGAACGGGAACGTGCGAGGATGGGAAGCACAAAAGTACGGATTTGCCCGTGGCGAGCGTAGCCACTGGCGAACCGGCGCCGCCGCTTCCTCCGTTCCCCGCGTCACCCAACAGCTCGCCTGGGCTGCCTGCCCCTACTCCTGCCCCAGGTGGCGGAAGCAGCGCAGCAGCAGGGTCAGGTCGGTGCTGGGCTCGTAGTCCTTGGCGTAGAGCAGCTCCAGCCGGCGGCGCGTGGCTTCGGTGAGCGGAGTGCCGGTCCGGGTGGCATCAGCCGGCGACAACACGGCCCGGCGGGTGTTTTTGGGGCCGGCCATGTGGCGCAAACCCACCCAGGTGCGGGTGCCGCCGAGCACGCGCAGGCAGTTGCGCACAAAGCCCGCCTTGTCTTTTTGCAGCCAGACCAGCCCCGGCGCGCCCAGCAGCAGCCCCAGGCTGGTCAGCACGTCGAGCACCCGCTTGTTGCGCACCTGCTGGGGCTGAAACAAGCTCAGGGCAATGTCGAGGGCGTAGTAGTCGCCGGGCGCATCTTTCGAGGAGCTGCCGATGATGTACTCGCTGTCTTCGGGCAGAATCTTGTAGGCCACCGGCGGGTGCTGGGGCAGGCCTACCATCAGGGTGATGATCTGACTGGCGGAAAGGTCCTTGCCGCAGAAAATCAGCTCATCCAGGGCGTAGATGCGGATGATATCTTCCAGCTGGCGCACCTCGCCGAGCTGGTCGTCTTTGGGGTCCTGGGGTCTTGGGTTCTTGGGGTCCTGGCTGTCCGGCGGCCGGGCCGCCTGCAGAGCCGAGAGTGCCGTACTCTCGGGCGCTGCGTCGGGGGTGACGTAGCCGATGATGCGGGCCTGCACGGCGGCGGATTCGAGCAGGTGGCGCACCCGGCGGCTTTCGGCGGCCGAGCCCACGATGGCCACGTTTTTCTGGCGCCGCTCACTCAGGCGCAGGTCGCGGTAGCGCAGGAAGTGGCTGCCCAGGCGGCGGCCCACCAGCGCGGCAATGCTCCAGGCCCCACCCAGGATAATCAGGGCCTTGGAAAAGCGGTAGGCATCGAAGAAGTTGGACACGGCCGAAATGACCACGGTGCCCACAAAAATGCCGCGCACGATGCGCGAGGTTTTCGTGGGCTGGTCGTAGGCGCCGCTGAAGTAGGCCGAAGTCAACCAGACCAGGATATAGGCCGGCACGGCGACCAGCATAAACTCCGGCGGGTAGTCGGTGCGCACGTACTTGTGGTTCTGCTCCCAGTACGATTTCAGAAAGTACATGCCCGCGTACATCAGCGAGGCGTCGAGCAGCACGGGCGTGGCCTGGCTGAGCACCCGCTGCAGCACCGCCACGCCCGCCCGCAGCCAGATGGCCGAGTTGATGAGCAGCGAAAACGTGCCCGCACGCTGGGGCGCAAAGTGCTTGCGGGCAAAAATGACCATGGCCCGGTAAAACACGAACACGTAGTTGACGCTCGTGCGCTTGGTGCTCTCGCCCTTGTAGTGGATGATGCGGGTGCCGGCGAAGTAGTAGTTTTTCCAGCCGCCCTGCATCAGCCGGTACGACAGGTCGATGTCCTCGCCGTACATGAAGTAGTCCTCGTCGAGCAGGCCGACCTGGTCGAGGGCCGTTTTGCGCATCAGCATGAAGGCCCCGCTGAGCACCTCGATTTCGTGGTTCCGGTCTTTGGGCAGGAAGCCCAGGTGGTAGCGCCCGAAGGTTTTGGATTTGGGAAACAGGCTGGCCAGCCCGAAAATCTTGTAGAAGGCCACCAGCGGCGTGGGCAGGCCGCGCTTGCTCTCGGGCAGAAACTTGCCCTGCCCGTCGAGCATGGTCACGCCCAGCCCTCCCCCGTCGGGGTGGGCAGCCATAAAGTCGCAGCAGGCGCGGAAGGTGTCTTCCTCCACCACCGTGTCGGGGTTGAGCAGCAGTACGTACTCGCCCCGGGCCAGGCGCATGGCCTGGTTGTTGGCCTTGCTGAAGCCGGGGTTGTCCTTGTTTTCGATCAGGATAACCTCAGGAAACCGGGCCCGCACCATGGCCACGGAGCCGTCCACGGAGTTGTTGTCGACCACGAACACCTCGGCCGGGGCCCCGAGCTTGGCCACCGCCTTCTGCACCGACAGCAGCGCCTGCTCCAGAAAATAGCAGACGTTATAGTTGACGATGACGACGGTAAGCTTCACGGCGGGCAATGGGCGGCGGGTTTGGGCGGGGCGAAAGTACGCACACTTCCCTGTCGTTGCGCATTATGCGGGCGCAGTACCAGAGCGGCCTGGCCTGGCGAGCGAAGCGCGGCCATCCGTCCGCTGCAATGCAGAAAGCTCCTTTACAGCCGAAATCCCCGACGTTGGCTCAACGGCGGGGATTTCCAGTTCACTACGTTTTCTTCGTTGCTCAGGCCAGGTTGCTTCGGCGTACGCCTCGCAATGACGGCAAAATTACTTGGCCTGCCGCTGCCGCTCCACGATGCTGCGGCCCAAGGTGATTTCGTCGGCGTACTCCAGCTCGCCGCCCATCGGAATGCCGCGGGCAATGCTGCTGATGTGCACCTGGGGAAACTCGCGCAGCTTGCGGGACAGGAAAAACGCGGTGGTGTCGCCTTCCATCGTGGGGCTGATGGCCAGGATGATTTCCTTGATTTCGGAGTCGGGAATGCGGGTCAGCAGCGTGTCGATGTGCAGATCGGAAGGGCCGATGCCCTCGATGGGCGAAATCACGCCGCCCAGCACGTGGTACACACCCTGGTACTGCCCGGTGTTTTCGATGGCAATAACGTCGCGGATGTCCGACACCACGCACACCAGCGCGTGGTCGCGGAGCTTGTTGGCGCAGATGCCGCACTCCTCAGTGTCGGATATGTTGTGGCAGGTGCGGCAGTAGGTGATTTCAAAGCGCATCTTGGCCAGCGCCTCGGCCAGGGCCGAGGTGGTTTCGGTTTCGGCCTTGAGCAGGTGCAGCGTGAGGCGCAGGGCGGTTTTGCGGCCGATACCGGGCAGCTTCGCCAGCTCTCCCACCGCGTTTTCTATCAGTTTGGACGGAAATTCCATTCAGGATTGAGTTGCCAGTTGCCGGTTGCCAGTTGCCAGTTTTAGCCTTCAGCCGAAAAAAGGACTGGCAACTGGCAACCCGAAACCGGCCCCTGAATTAAAGTACGTCCGCCGAGATGCCGCGGTCGTGGATGGCGGTGCACATGCCGGCCAGCTCGTCGAAGCCGCCGTGCTTGACGGTGCACTGGCCCCGGTAATGGATCAGCAGGGTACACTGCTCGGCCTGCTCGGGCTCGTGGCCGCACACGTCGATGAGGGTTTTGATGACGTGCTCGAAGGTATTCACGTCGTCGTTGTACACGATTAGGTCGCGCACATCGATGGTTTCCTCCAGCACCAGGACGTCCTCGTCGTAATCGATTTGCGGTTTGGTTTGCATGGCACAAAAGTACGAAAAATCGGGCATAAAAGCGGGTTTAAGCCGGGTTTCGGCCTTGTATAACCCTTTAACCGCCAGAATCGTTTCGCGGTTTTCAGATTCACGGAAGCCGTTTTGGAGGGGCCCGGTTACCCGCAAATCACCGGCGGGCTTTCCGCGCGGGCAATCATATTTCCGGCGTAATTTCCGGCTTCCTTTTCCTCCTCTGCTTCAGCTTATGCTCTGCCTTCTTCCGCGCCGGCCGCTGCTTCTGGTGCTGGCCTTCCTGCTTCAGCTACCCGCGCAGGCCCAGCGGAAGCTGCTCACGCGTGCCAATTCATAGTTCAACCGTCAGAATTCATCCTTGCCGATGCCCGTTCCCTCCGCCGAATTCAAGAAAGCCCTCAAACGCCTGCCCGACGCCGAGAAGGAAAAGCTGCTGCTGCGGGCCGTGCGCCGCGACGCGGAACTCTACGAAACCTACGTGTTTGAGCTGCTGCCCGACGTGACCACCGAGCAGGTGTATGAGCAGACCGCCGACCGGCTTCACGAGCTGTTCAACGTGGCCGTCACGGGGCGCCTGCTCAACCGCAGCCTGAACAAGGCCCTGGGCAAAGCGGTAAAGGAAACGGCCCGCGCCCGCCGCATCACCAAGGACAAGCGCCTGGAAATCGACCTGAACCTGTACGCGCTACGCCTGATCTTCGACAACTACACCGGCCAGTTCGACTCGCCCTACAACGGTTTCTACGTGAGCACGGCCCGCCTCACGGCCCGCACGGCCCAGCTGATTCTTACGGCGCTGCACGAAGACCTCCGGCTGGAGTACAAGCCCGAGCTCGACGACTTCCTGCAGCAGCTCCACAACCGCAGCAAGAGCCGCAACCTGCGCTTCGAGCTGCCGCGGGAACTGGTTTTGCCCGACTGAGAATGAAGCAGTCTGGCGCATGGAACGTACAGACCATCAAAAGGTTTTTGATTATGCTGGGCGTTTCCTGTATTTATTGAAGAATACTGCAGGGAAGATGGGATGAGGCTAAGCCAAGAGGTAGCTTTGTAAGTTGCTCGGCAAGTTCGAACAACCTGCTTTTCATTCTCTACCTCTTCTTCCTTACCATATGCGCAACACTATTACTTGTCTGCTGGCTGCGGCCACGCTGCTAACCACGGGCTGTGCAGGCAGCTACACTCCTATTCGGGCCAACCGGATCAACACCTTTTCCTCCGTGTCGGCTCCCAACTCGCCCGTCGAGTTCAGCTACCAGTACAGCGCGCTGATGATTAACGGCCGTAACAAGAAATACAACAAGAAAGAGCGCAAGCGCGGCTACCAGACTGTAGCGGTGCGCATTAAAAACAATACGGCCAACGACCTTAACTTCTCCCGCGACCTGGAGCTGTACTTCGGCGACCGGCCCGTGATGCCCGTGCCGGCCATTCAGGCGGCCAACGACCTGAAGCAGGGCGTCTGGATTTATCTACTCTACACTCCCCTGGCGGGCACTCTGGGTGGATCCACCGATCCGCGCACCGGCATCGTTACGGGCGGCACCATTTTCCCGTGGGGCCTGGGCGTAGCGGCCGGCAATATTCTGGGCGCCAGCCAAGCCAATAAAAACCTGCGCATGGAGTTTGTCACCAGCGAGATGGTGAACAAGACTATCCGGCCGGGCGAGACCCTGAGCGGTATCATCAGCCTGCGCGAAATGAACGTGGCGCCCCTGCACTTGGTACTCCGCAACAGCACCGCCTTGCAGGCCGCCCCGACGCCGGCGACGCCCCCCGCCAGCGCCCCCGCCCAGGCCCTGCCCGCAGGCGGCCAGCGGTAAAACAGCCCCGCCCAAACGCAACAAGCCCCGGTCACTGCTTTAGCGACCGGGGCTTGTTGCGTTTAGGCGAAATTACTTCTTGGCAATAACGTTGAAGCTCAGCGTAAAGTCATTGTCGATGGCCTTGTCGCCGATGCTTTCGAAGAACGATTTGGAGCCGTAGCGGATGTCGAACAGGGTCCGGTCGATGGTGGCCGTGCCCGAGGCGGCAGCTACGCCGTTTTTCACGCCTACCTTGGCCGGGAAGGAAACCGGCTTGGTGATGCCCTTGATGGTCAGGCTGCCAGTGATGGTGGCGTTGTTGGCGTCGGCCGCCACGCCTTTGATCGGGGTGATTTTGGTGATCTTGAAGGTGGACGTCGGGTTCTTCTCGATGCTGAAGAAGTCGTCGGAGCGCAGGTGGCCCACCAGCTTGCCGTTGGTATCCGTGTCGGTGATGTCGGTTACCTTCAGCGAGGTCATGTCCACCAGGAAAGTGCCGCCGGTGATTTGGGTGCCGCTTACTTCCATGTCACCACTCTTGAACTGAATGGTGCCGCTGTGCTGGCCCGTTACTTTTTTGCCTACCCAGCCCAGGGTGCTGAGCTGCGGCTGCACTTTGTAAACCGTGCCGGCTTTGACGCTGGCCACAGCCTTGGGAGCCGTCGGGTCTTTGGCTACTGCGGGAGCGGCCAGAATGGAAGCAACGAACAGGGCGGAAAGAGCAAGTTTTTTCATGACTACAGAAAGTTTGAGGAGGAAACTACGGGTAAGAAACTGAAAACCGTCAGTCGCGGATTTTGTCGAGCAGCGCGCTCAGCTGAGCGGCTTCGTCGGGAGTAAGGTTTTGCAGGCCCGTGGCCTGGGGTACGGCCGCGTCGTCCATCTGCTGGAGCAGCTGCAGGCCGGCCTCGGTGATGCAGATATCCACGGCGCGGCGGTTGCTGGGGCAGGTGGTGCGCGTCACCAGCTGCTTGGCCTCCAGCTTGTCCACGATGCGGGAAGCGTTGCTGGTTTTATCGAGCATCCGCTCAATGAGCAGATTGACGGTGGCGGGCTTGGGGTGCTGCCCGCGCAGAATGCGCAGAATGTTGAATTGGGGGAGCGTGATGCCGTAATCCCGAAAAACGGCCGCCTGCCGCTGCCCCAGCCAGCCCGCCGTAAACACGAGGTTGATGTAGGCTTTCTGGAAGGAATCTTTGAAAAACGGCTGCTTGATTTCGTCTTCTATCTTCATGGGGTGCATTCGAGGAAACCGGACTGCGTGGCAAATATATGTACATACATTTAATGTAACAACATCGTTCTGGTTTTTTTATCCTGATTGGCCGTCGCCACCCCGACGCAGCCAATTTCGGCCGCCGCACGTAAGCGGTTTTACCAACTCACCCCGTCCCCATGAACCGACCGCTGCTTTCCGCCTTCGTCTGCCTTGCCTTGGCTTTGCCGCTGGGGGCGGCGGCCCAATCCAAAACCGCGCCCAAACCCGCCGGCGCCATCGACGCCAACGGTACCGACCAGTTGCTGATGCGCGACGGGGAAGTGGTCATCCGCCAGGGGTCCACTACCAAGCCCCTGACCAAGAACGTGATGCTGGCCGACGGCACCAAGGTCAACTACAAAAGCGGCATCGTGGAGCTGCCCGGCGGCAAGAAGACCACCCTCAAGGAAGGCGACTACGTAACCATGAAGGGTGAAATTGTGTTTGCCACGCCCGGCAGCGCCGCCGCGGCCCGCGGCAACACCGCCGTGCCCGCCTCCGCCCAGTACGAGCAGTACGTGGACCGCAACTCGCCCACCAGCACCACCGATATGGAAACGCGCCTGGGCAGCCTGAACAGCCGTATCACGCTGATGGCGCAGAAAATCCAGCTGCTCAACGATAAAATCAGCCTGCTGAGCAGCATGCCCCAGCGCCCCGCCGACACCAGCCAGCTCGACCAGCAGATAAAGGCCCTGGATGAGCAGCTGCGGCTGGTGAAGTAAGCTTTTTTCCGCGCCCCTGACACGAAACGGCCTGCTGCGCCAGGCGCAGCAGGCCATTTTATGTACCCGGCCCCTGGCCGGCTAAGCCCCTTCCCGCAGCTCCGGCACCGCCGCCTGGGCGCTGAGCTGGCCCTGCTCTTCCTGCACCAGGCCGAAGGGCTCGTCGCGCACGATCAGGAAGCCGTCCAGGTCGCACACGTCGGCCAGGGCGCTGACCTGCAGGGCCGACCAGATGCCCAGGGACGTCTCCACCATGCAGCCGAGCATCGTTTGCAGGCCGTGGGCGCGGGTTTGCTCCAGCAACCGGATGCCGTTGCGGTAGCCGCCGGCCTTCATGAGCTTCATGTTTACGCCGTGAAACTGCCCGGCAATGGCGGCAAAGTCGGCCGCGTCGGTCACCGATTCGTCGGCAAACAGCGGGTAGGGCGAGCGGGGCCGCAGGTAGCGGTAGTCGGCAGCGCAGGCGGCGGGCAGGGGCTGCTCCAACAGGCGCACCCGCAGGCCGGGCAGAGTCTGGACCTGCTCCAGGAACCCCAGCAGGCTGTCGGCATCGGCCCAGGCCTCGTTGCCGTCGATGATGAGCGGGCGGCCGGGCAGCTCCCGGGTCAGGGCCCGCAGCAGCTCGAAGCCGCTTTCCCGGTCGACCTTGATTTTCAGCAGCTCAAAGCGGGCCATGCGCTGCTCGCGCACAAAGCCGGCCACGGCCTCCGGTGCCATGATGGGCAGCGAAAACGCCGTGGGCACGCGCGGGGGCGGCGCGGGCAGCCCCAGCAGCCGGCTCACCGACTGCCCCGTCCGCTGCGCCTCCCAGTGCACATAAGCCGATTCGAGCCCGAACCGCAGCGCGTGGGCCGGGGCCTGCGCATCCAGCAGCTCCTCCAGCTCGTCTAGGGACTGTACCCGGCTCAGGCCCGCGCCCAGCAGCAGCTCAAATTCGGTTAGCAGCCCGGCCGGGGTTTCGCCGTAGCGCACGTTCGGCGCCGCCTCGCCCCAGCCCGTGGCCCCGGCCGAACCGGCGGCGGTTACGCTGGCCAGCAGGTTGGTTTTGCTTTCGGAGGCATTGCGGGAGATTTTCCAGGTGTAGCGCAGGGGCAGCTCCCGGGTCCGCAGGTTCCAGATCAGGCTCAAGACGGGGCAGGTTGGGGTGAGAAAGGAGATTGAACGGCGACAAGGGCGCTCCGAGTTACGAAAAACCGGCATTCCGAAATGAGAAATCGGCTACGCAACCCAAAAACCTATCTTTGCTGAATTTCCGCCGATTTTCCCGTTCTGATATTTCCCGCATGAAGTTTACCCGCCTGGTTCCGCTGCTGCTTGTTCTGTTCCTGATTGCCCTGTGCCTGACGGTGCTGCAAGGCTATAACCTGGTCGCGCTGCCCGCGGCCGTGCCGCTGGCGGCCCGCTGGCTGTTTCTGCTGGCCCTGGGCGTATACGCCGCCCGGCGCCGCTCCCTCACCTTCTGGATTGTGGTCAGCATGTTTGTCGGCGCCGAGCTGGGCCACGACTTCCCCACCCAGGCCCAGAACCTGAAAGTGCTCAGTGACGTGTTTCTGCGGCTGGTGAAAACCATCATTGCCCCGCTGGTTTTTGCCACCCTGGTGGTAGGCATTGCCGGCCACGCCAACCTCAAGCAGGTGGGCCGCATGGGCATCAAAGCCCTGATCTACTTCGAGGTAGTCACCACGTTTGCCCTGTTTATCGGGCTGGCCGCTATCAACCTGAGCAAGGCCGGCGTCGGCGTGAACAACGTGGGCATGGACACCGAGAAGCTGGAGCCGGTGAAGCAGACCACTGCCGACATCATCCTGCACATCTTCCCCGAAAACATTGCCAAGTCCATTGCCGAAGGGCAGGTGCTGCAGGTGGTGGTGTTTGCTATCATCTTCGCCATTGGCCTGGCCATGGTCCACGCCCGGCACCGCCGCCCGATGCTGGAGCTTGCCGAAAGCCTGTCGGAAGTGATGTTTAAGTTTACCAACGTGGTGATGTTCTTCGCTCCTATCGGCGTGGGCGGGGCCATGGCCTACACGGTGGGCAAAATGGGTTTTGCGCCCCTGCAAAACGCGTTTTACCTGCTGCTCACGCTCTACGCGGCCCTAGTGGTCTTTATCCTGCTGGTGCTGCTGCCCATTGCCCTGCTGGCCCGCATTCCCATCAAGCGCTTCGTGCAGGCCATTGCCGAGCCCGTCAGCATCGCCTTTGCCACCACCTCCTCCGAGGCGGCCCTGCCCCGGGCCATGGAAGCCATGGAAAGCATCGGCGTACCCCGCCGCATCGTGGCCTTCGTGATGCCCACAGGCTACTCGTTCAACCTCGACGGCACCACGCTGTACCTGTCGCTGGCGGCGGTATTTGTGGCCCAGGCGGCGGGCATCGAGCTGTCCTTCGGGCAGCAGCTGGTGATGGTGTTTACCCTGATGCTCACCAGCAAGGGCGTGGCCGGGGTGCCCCGCGCTTCACTGGTTATTCTGCTGGCCACGGTAGCTTCCTTCAACCTGCCCGCCTGGCCCGTATTCATCATCCTGGGCATTGATGCCATTATGGATATGGCCCGCACGGCCGTCAACGTCACCGGCAACTGCCTGGCGACGGCCGTCGTTGCCCGCTGGGAAGGCGAGTTTGTGGACAACTACGTGGCGCCCCCCCTGACCGACCTGGCCGAAAGCGACAGTGAGCTGGCGCACTCCGCGCACTAGGCTCGCTTGTATCGTCTCGGCAGCAGCCGGACTGTTGCAAAGCGCTGTTGCAGGCCCGGGCCCGCAGCAGCGCTTTGTTTTGGGGTTGAAGTCATTGCTATTCTTGGTATTTATCAAGCAGCCAGCAATATTCACATATATAATAATAGATATGCAACATTATTAATTTAAATTTTTATACTTTTAGCCATTCGCCGCTGCTGACTCAAACTCCGTGTCCTACTGCATGAAAGCACCCGTACTCTCGCTGTGCCTGGTTCTGTGCCTGGCGTTGGCCAGCTGCAAATCGGCCGAAAAAGCCATCTTCCGGCTTTCCGGCACCCCTATCTCTTCCCGGCTGCCGCCGCTGGAAGCATTCGTGGACATTGGCCCCTGGGCCAGCACCGAGGGCGCGCTGCCCGAAGATGCCCGGCTGCTGTTTCAGCGCGAACTGCAGCAGAACATAACCGCCGCCCACGACAGCTCCCAGTTCGGCTATGCCAAGCTAGTGGTGACCAACAGTACTATTTCGCGGGCCGGCAAGGGCTTTCTGATCACGCAGATGGTGACGCTGATGCTGCCCTCCCTGCTGGGCCTGCCCATGGAAGACTACTGCACCAAGCTCGATGCCGTGGTGCAGATCATGAATGCCCGGGGCGAAACCATCGGCACCTACAACGGGACGGGCAGCTCCCGCGTGCGGGTGGCCATATACTACGGCTACGACCAGACCCAAGCCCCCCGCCTGGCCGACATCGAGGCCCTGAAGCAGGCGCTGGACCAGATCCGGCCCCAGCTGGCGGCAGATGCCGGCCGCCTGCGGGATGAGCTCTTGGTAACGGGCCCGCTGGAGGCTTCGAGCGGGCAGTAAGCCCGGCGTAAACCAGATTTTTTGAACGGCAAGCCCGACGCGCTGGGCTCGGCGGTACACGCGGGCTTCCCCGTTGCGGCCACCTGCGCCTCCGACGACTTCGCCGCCCCGATGGTAGCCAACTCCGGGCTCGGGGAGCACCGCAAAAGCTACAGCAAGCTCTACGACAAGATCCGCACGACCCGCACGATGAACTACGGCGCCTACAGCTACAGCGAGTGGTACGAAAACGGCGGTTCCAACATGCTGCCCGTGCCCGGCGTGCCCCGCCACGCCAACTGCACCGGCCTGTGGCTGCGCCCGGTTCAGATCGGCGAAGGCCTGCGTAAGCACTACCCCCCCGGGCTGGGCGACCTGAAGGTGGGCCACGGGGCGTTTGCCCTGCGCCTGACGGTGCGCGAGATGGACAACCTACTCCAGGCGGGCATGAGCCAGGCCGACTTCGACCTGACGCCGCACCTTCCTGCGCTCCTCCGTGAAGCTCTACGGCACCACGCCTGCCAAGCAGCTCGGCTTCCTGCTCGACTCCGGCTTCTACGGCCGCAAGGACTGGCTCCGGGAAGTCGACGGGCAGCTGGCCCAGCTGACTCTGGCCGATGTGAACAAGGCCGTCCGCCAGAACTGGCAGGGGCAGAACATGTACGTGGCCATCATCACCGACGACAGTGAGGCCCAGCCCCTGGCCGACGTGCTGCGCCAGAATCTGCCCTCGCCCCTGAGCTATGCCCGGGTAGTCAGTAAAGGGCTGCCCAAGGCAGTGGTGGCTGAAGACGCTCAGGTGGCCGCCTACCAGCTCAACGTGACGGAGGTAAAGATTGTGGACACCAAGGACACGTTCAAGTAGCCTCCGGTACGGCCCGTTTAGCGAGCCAGCCGGCGCTGGATAATTTCAGGGCCGGCTTTTATTTGGCCCGGGATTAAACGCCGGGGCCGGTGGCGCGTCTATCGGCTGAAACTTCCTCCATTATGCCGGCCTCGCCGGCTGCTGCCCATGAAAACGACGCTGCTCAAAACCCTGGCCCTGGTGCTGCTGGCCCTACTGGCCCGCTTTACAACCGTAGCTGCCCAAAGCCAGCCCCCGGCGGCTCACCCGGGTCATCCGGCCCGCCAGGAAATCCGGGCCTACTACCAGGCCAACGTGCTGCCCGCAGTGCGGCAGCAGCGGCAGAAGCTCGAAGCCCGGCTGGCCACCGACGACCGCGCCCTGCTGGCCACGTACCGCACCCAGCTCCGCGACGTCAGACAGCGCGGCCACGCCCTGCGGCAGAGCCTGCGCCCCCGCGGCGACGAGGCCGCTGCCTTCCGCCCGGAGCTGACCCCGGCCCAGCGCCAGCAGGGGCAGCAGCTGCGCGCCGAAGGGCGGGGCATTATGCTCAACGTGGCCCGGCTGGCCCAAAAGTACGAGGCCGACATCACCCGGCTCGGCCTAGAGCTGCAGCCCCGGCAGGAGCAGTGGACCAACGACATCAAAGCCATTGTGGCTAAAAATGCGCCGGCCGGCCAGACGCCGCCGCTGGGCCGGGGCCACCGCGGCGGACTGGGCCGCTTCGGCCGCCCGGTCCGCTTCCTGCTGCTGGACCCCACTGCGGCGCCCCCCCAATCCGCCGCCGGCCTGGGCAGCACGGCCTTTCCTAACCCGGTGGCCACTACCATGCAGCTGGAGTACGCGGTAAAGAAAGCCGGCCCCGTGACGGTGGAAGTGCTCGACGGCCGGGGCACGGTGCTGCGCACGGTGGTGCAGGCCGAGCCGCAGGAAAAAGGGCCGCACACGGTAGCGGCCGACGTGAGCACGCTGCCCGCGGGCACCTACTTCTACAAAATCACCACCCGCACGGGCGTGGAAACCAAGCGGTTCGTTAAGCAATAAAGCGGCCGTCGATTCGTAAAAAGCCAGCCCCTGCCGGGCTGGCTTTTTGTTTTGGGCTCCTCGTGGCCTGTGGCCGCCCGGCGGCGCTTATCTTTACGCTCCTATGATTCGCCCTCTTCTCACCTGGCTGTTGCTGGCCGGCACTGCCACCCTCACTGCGGCCTGCTGCGGCAGCGTTTCCTGCGACTGCCAGGACGGCAGCGCCGACGCCGTGGTCTTCCGCTTCGACAGGGATTCCACTCAGGGTGGCACCGGCTTTCGCGCGGCCGAGCTGACCAGCGTGTCCATCCGCCGGGTGCCGCTCGATAACACCCAGCAGCTCCGGCCCGACTCGGTGCTGCTGACCCGCTCGCGGGCTACGACCCACCGGCCCATTATCATCAACAATGCCCAGCCCCTGGCCCCCAACGGCACGCGCAAGCTCAATCAGTACCGCTACGTTATCCGCCTCAGCGGGCAGAACCGCCAGTATTCCTTCGACCAGATCCAGCTCGACGGCCGGTTTGAGGCCGATGGCTGCTGCACCTGCTACCGCAACACCCAGAAAATCGTGTACTTCAACCGGCGCGCCTACAACCAGACCGTACCCGGCCAGGATACGGTGGTGCTCAGCCGCTAGCGCGCCGGCCGCACCGGGTCCCGACAGCCGAGCATGGCGCGGCTTCGTATACGATTTTCAAAGCGGCGCTTCGTTGGCGGCAATGAAGTCCGGACCGCGTCTTTTGTAGTTGCCCCTATGTTAAAAGAACCCGCTACCCGCCCCGTCTCGGTGGATTTTCCGTTCAAGACCACGCTCAGCCTGGAGCCGCTTATTGCCTACTGGCAGTCCCGCGAAAACGACCCCAACCCGGGCCTGGCTTCGCTGGCGCGCTCCATCAGTGAGCAGGTGGCCGCCGCCCCGTGGTGCCGGGGGCCCATTCCGGAGCTGAGCGCCCTGGAGTGCAGCTGCGACCTGGTGGAGACGCTGATGATGGCCGTGTTTCCGCCCGCGTCCTTTCCCTTCGACATCAGCGGGGCGGTGCCGCCGTTTCAGCGGGTGAGCTTCTACCAGACGCCCCGCTTTGCCGAGGTGCTGCTCAACAGCAGCAAGCTGGTGAAGCAGCCCCTGAACTTCGACGCCCGCACCATGGATATCTACATGGCGCGCATGGTGTACCAGCTGATTCTGCAGAAAATCTACGGGGTGCGCCTGCCGCTGCAGGATACTATCATCTTCACCATTCCCGACTACAACATCGGCTCTTACCGGCACTACGGCGTGGGCTACAACTCGGCCTTCGTGGATGTGCGCGTCATCGGCGAAAAGCCCGACCTGACGGCCGAGCAGATTGAGCACCTGAGCCACAACCTGCACCGGGCCGACCTGTGGCAGGAGCTGCTGCCGCCGGCAAAGTTTGAGATGGAGGGCTTCAACATCCTGCACCTGGTCGACGTGACGGAGCAGGAGATTCTTTCCGAGCTCAAGTACGACCTGCTGGAGCGCGACGTGCTGCAGGCCTCCGACCGCCTGGAGCAGATTCAGGAAAAGCTGCGGGTGCTCTTTGGCCGGCCGTTTCTGCAGCTCGGCATTGCCGCCTACGACGAAAAGAAAAAGGCCTTCGTGGACTTTGGCCGCAAAATCAACCACAGCTTCCTCACCAAGCAGCTCAACAACCAGGACGCCAGCTCGGGCTTCCGCCGCCTCTACAACCAGCTGCTGCAGGACCGGCAGCCGGTGGTCATCAGCGACGTGGAAAAGGCCGACCTGCCCGAAGACCTGCGCCAGCAGATTCTGAGCCTGGGGATTCGCAGCACCATCCTGGCCCTGCTGCCCTACGGCGACGACACCGTGGGCCTGCTGGAGCTGGGCTCGCCCAACGCGGGCGACCTGGACGAGTTCAGCATTGAGAAGGTCAATGACTTCGTGCCCCTGTTTGCCGTGGCCGTCAAGCGCAACGCCGAGGAAATCCAGACCCGCATCCAAGCCATTATCAAGGAGAAGTTCACCGCCATCCACCCGACCATGGAGTGGCGCTTTACGGATGCGGCCCGCAACCTGCTCGAGAAGGTGGAGGACGGCAACCGCAACGCCGAGATGGAAGCCATTGTGTTTCACGAGGTGTACCCGCTGCACGGCGCCAGCGACATCCGCGGCAGCAGCATGGCCCGCAACGAAGCCATTCAGGGCGACCTGATCGAACACTTGACCCTGGCCAACAAGGTGCTCAAGAAAGCCTCCGAGCACCAGCAGCTCCCGATTCTGGACGAGCTGAAGTTCTACGTCAGCAAAAACCTCAAGCGCCTGCGCCAGGGCATCCTGACGGGCGACGAGGTCAGCATTTTTGAGTCGCTGCGCACCCAGGTGGAGCCGCTGTTTGAGTACCTGGGCAACAATACGCCCGAGCTGCGGCCGGTCATTGCCAAGTACTGGTCGAACATCGACGCCGAGCTGGGCATCGTCTACAAGCGGCGCAAGGCCTTCGAGGAAAGCGTGATGCTGCTCAACGACACGGTGAGCGACTACCTCGACGAAGAGGAGGAAAAGGCCCAGCAGATGTTTCCGCACTACTTCCAGCGCTTCAAAACCGACGGCGTGGAGCACAACATCTTCGTGGGCGCCTCCCTGGTCGAAGACAAGCCGTTTGACCTGGTTTTCCTGAAAAACCTGCGCCTCTGGCAGCTGCTGGTGACGGTGGAAATAGCCCGCCGCACCGCGGCCCTGCAGAGCCGGCTGGCCGTGCCCCTGGAAACCACCCAGCTGATCCTGATCCACGGGCAGCCCCTGAGCATCCGCTTCCGCCAGGACGAGCGGCAGTTCGACGTGGACGGCGCCTACAACATCCGCTACGAAATCATCAAAAAGCGCATCGACAAGGCCACGGTGCTTGGTACCGGCGAGCGGCTCACCCAGCCCGGCTACATTGCCCTGGTGTATGCCCAGACCCGGGAAGCCGCCGAGTACATGGAGTATATCGACTACCTGCAGGACCGGGAAATGCTGGAGCCCGAGGTGGAGGAGCTGGAGCTGGAAGAGCTGCAGGGCGCCAAGGGCCTGCTGGCCCTGCGGGTGAAGGTGCGCCTGTAGAAACCCCTGCAGGGCGCGCAGCCCGCGGCGGCCAGCCTACGCAGCAAAGCAAGCCCGCTGAACAGAAAAGCCCCGCCGTACTCCAACGGCGGGGCTTTTCGGCGGAAAAGCAGCCCGGCTCCTTTCTGCGGCCGGATGGTTCCGCGGGGCCCGCTATGACGGGTGGGCAGCGCCGGTGCTAGCCAGTAGTTTCCGGGCTTTGCTCCCGGTTCAGGACCTGGCCTTCGCGCCACCACAGGTGCAGGGCCGTGCGCAGCAGCACCAGCCAGCTGAGCCCGGCCGCGAAGCCCGCCAGCACGTCGGTGGCGTAGTGCACGTGCAGGTAGATGCGCGTCAGACCGATGAGAATAGCCCAGCCCAGCAGCAGCAGCGCCCAGGCCGGGTGGCGGCCGTGCCGCCACAGCAGCCACCCCAGGCAGCCGTACAGGGCCATGCCAATCATGGCGTGCCCGCTGGGGAAGCTCAGGCCCAGCTGCCGGACCAGGGCCGAATCGGGGCGCAGGCGGTGAAAATGCACCTTCAGGGCCTGGTTCAGCAGGGCCGCGCCCAGTATGGTGAGGAATACTTCCCAGGCTTCCCGCCTGCGCTGCGCCCACCGCAGGCCGGCCGGCAGCACCAGGGCCGCTCCAACCAGAAAGGGCGCCGAGGCAAAGAACGTGACGACCTGCACCCAGTTGGTCAGGCCCGGCACGGCGCGGCGCAGCGCATCCAGCTGCTGAAAGGCCCAGGTATCCAGCGCCGCGGAGTGGGCCACGAAAACCACCCGCGTCAGGTAGAAGAACGTGGCAAAGCCGGCGGCAAACACGAGCAGCAGCACCGCTACTTCGGCCGTCAGGAAGCTCAGGCGGGTCAGCAGGCGCGACAGGAAGGTTTTCATAGAACCCGGCTTTTACCCCCAGAAACGCAGCCGGCCCGACTTCGTTGGCGCCCAGGCCGGGCCCGGGGGCGTTGGGCCCGCCGAAAAACAAAAAAGCCGGCCCTTGAGGGGCCGGCTTTCGTGGTGCGCTCGGGGAGACTCGAACTCCCACACCTTGCGGAACTGCCGCCTGAAGACAGCGCGTCTACCAATTTCGCCACAAGCGCAACTTGTCTCAAACCGTGGCCTACCCACTTGGTAGTTGTTGTTTGATGATGCAAAGATACGGGCGCCTTTCACTTTTCGGTAATGTCAGCCGGAAAAACTTTCCGCAAAAAACTGTTTGCCGCGCTAGTCAAGCTGTTTTTCAGCTGATTGCGGCGCGTATTTAATTTGCGCTTTCACCGTGCGCTCCATCTTTTTCAGCAGCGGAATAGCTATTACCAGCCACACCAGCCCCGCCGCGAAGCCCGCCAGCACGTCGGAAGCATAGTGCACGCGCAGGTAGACGCGCGTCAGGCCGATGAGCAGGATGAGCAGAATCAGCAGCCCGCTCAGCGTGTGGCGCAGCTTGGCCTGGTGGCGGATGTGGGTTTGGACCAGATAGATGAGCAAGCCGTAAAACGAAGCGCTGATCATGGCGTGCCCGCTGGGGAAGCTCAGCCCGGAGGCCGATACCAGCGGCAGCAGGGGCCGGGACCGGTTGTAGACGTTTTTCAGCAGCAGGTTCAGCGTGATGCTGCCCAGCGCCACCACCGGCACCAGCAGCGTGTACCAGCGGTGGCGGCGCAGCACCAGAAAGTAGGCAATCAGCCCCAGCGCCAGGGCCGTGATGCAGTTGCGGGAGGCCAGAAACGTGATGCTTTCCACCCAGCCCCCGGAGTTGGGACCGAGCAGGCGCTGGGTCCAGCGGAAAGCCTGCTCGTCGAAGCGGGCTACCGACTGCGCCAGCACCGCCCGGCCCAGGGCCAGAAACCCGACCACTCCCAGCAGCCCCACGGCCAGCGTGACGGCAAATTCGGCGGCGAACAGCAGGAACCCGGCAAGAAAGCGCCGCAGGTGCAGGATTATGGAGGACTGATTGATCATAGCAGCAATGAATTATGCGGCCCGCGCCGAGGTTCTGGGGGTGTGCTGGCCGGGCCGGGCCCGGGAAATACTCCGCGGGGCGGCTGGTGAGGGTAGCAAAGATCCTAACTTGCCCGGCAGGACCTGAGTAAGTGGAAGAACATCCTAACGTGCTGAGTTATGTCGGAGGCAGGGTTTGATCGGGTGGCCGCGTTCTACGATCCGCTGTCCCGGCTGGTGTTTGGGCAGGCGTTGAAGCAGGCGCAGCGGAAAGCGCTGGAAGCCCTGCCGCCCGGCTACCCCTACGTACTCATCATCGGTGGGGGTTCGGGCTGGGTGCTGCTGGAGGTGCTGCGGCAGCGTCCCAACGCCCGGGTGCTGTACGTGGAGGCCTCGCCGCTGATGCTGGTCAAGTCGCGCGAAACCGTGCGCCGCCACGCCCCCGAGCACGCCGCGCAGGTGGAGTTCCGACTGGGCACCCAGACCTCGCTGCAGCCCCAGGAATCCTTCGACGCCGTCGTCACCTTTTTCTTCCTGGATCTGTTTGCCCCGGCGCCGCTGCGCCTCATCGTGGAGCAGCTCGCGGCTGCCCGCCGCCCCGGGGCGCCGTGGCTGCTGGCCGATTTCTGCCCGCCCCGCACGCTGTGGCAGCGGGCCCTGCTCGTGAGCATGTACGGCTTCTTCCGGCTCACCACCGGCATCAGCGCCTGGTGGCTGCCCCGCATTCACGCCGAGCTGACCCGGCTGGGGCTGCAGCCCCGGCAGCAGACGTTCTTCTACCGGGGGATGGTGGAAGCCACCATATTTGGGGAACCCGGCCCGGCAAGCCACCAAGGCAGCCCGGTGGCAGACGCTCCTGGAGAGGCGACAGGGTAAAAAACTATTGGCGCCAAAGCGGGAACGGTGGGAAAGGGCTCTATTTTTAAGCCCCGATCCTTACCCTTTCGCCCCCTTGCCCTATGCGGAAATCCGCCCTTACTCTTTTGCTGGCCGCCTGTCTGCCGCTGGCAGCCCTGGCCCAGGCGCCGGTCCGATATACCGTGGCGTTTCCCAACGCCGTCCACCACGAGGCCCGCGTGACGGTCGTGTTTTCGGAGGTGCCGGCCGGACCGCTGCAGGTGCGCATGGCCCGCAGCTCGCCCGGGCGCTACGCCCTGCACGAGTTTGCCAAAAACGTGTACGACGTGCAGGCCACCAACTCGCAGGGCCAGCCCCTGACCCTGACCCGGCCCGACCCCTACGGCTGGGACGTCAGCGGCCACGACGGCACCGTGCGCTTCACCTACACCCTGTTTGGCGACCGGACCGACGGCACCTACGCCGGCATCGACCAGCGGCACGCCCACCTGAACATGCCCGCCACGCTGGCCTTTGCCCGCGGGCAGGAGCAGCGACCGGCCGAGGTGAAGTTTGACCTGCCCACCGGCTGGCAGGTGGCCACCCAGCTGCGGCCCGACGCGGCCAAGGGCACCTACTACGCCCCCCACCTGCAGTATCTGATGGACAGCCCAACCTCGCTCGGGGCCCAGAAAACCCGCTCCTGGCAGGAACAGGGCCGCACCATCGAGCTCAGCGTGCTGCACGAGGGCACCGACGCCGAGCTGGACGACTATACGGCGCAGACCAAAAAGATTATCAAGGAAGCCGCGGCCATCTTCGGGGGGCTGCCGCAGTACGACTTCGGGCGCTACACGTTCGTGGCCAACTACCTGCCCCAGACCAGCTCCGACGGCATGGAGCACCGCAACTCCACTTCCCTGACCAGTGCCCGCCCCCTGCGCGGCGCCGGCGCCCTCGACAACCTGGGCACGGTGTCGCACGAGTTTTTCCACAGCTGGAACGTGGAGCGCATCCGCCCCCGCGACCTGGAGCCCTTCGACTTCGAGCGGGCCAACATGAGCAGCTCGCTCTGGTTTGCCGAGGGCTTCACCCAGTACTACGGCGACCTGATCATGCGCCGGGCGGGCATCTTTACCGACGAGCAGTACTGCCAGGAAGCCCTCAGCGGCCTGGTGGGTGCCATGCTCAACTCGCCGGGGGCCGCCCGCTACTCGCCGGTGCAGATGAGCCAGCAGGCCCCGTTCGTGGATGCCGCCGCCGCCATCGACCCCAACAACCGCGGCAACACCTACCTCTCCTACTACTACATCGGCGGCGCCAATGCCCTGGCCCTGGACCTGCTGCTGCGGCAAAACCACAAAACCACGCTCGACGCCTACATGCGCGCCATGTGGCAGCAGCACGGCAAAGGCCAGGCGAACTACGCCCCCGAAAAGCCCTACACCCTGGCCGACTTACAGCGGGTGCTGGGCGAAGTCAGCAAGGACACGGCCTTCGCCGGCCGCTTCTTCCGCCAGCACATCATGGGCCACGAGCTGCCCCGGTTTGAGGAGCTGCTGGCCCCGGCCGGCCTGCTGGTGCGCCGCACCCGCGCCGGGCAGGCCAGCCTGATGGCCCGCGTGGCCTACAACCCCGCCGACAGCTCCGCCACGGTGGGCAGCACCCTCATCGGCAGCCCGCTCTACCAGGCCGGCCTCGACCGCGACGACGTGCTGCGCCAGGTGGACGGCAAGCGCCTGACCAGCGCCAAGGCCCTGACCGAGCTGCTGGCCGCCCACAAGCCCGGCGACGTGGTGCCGGTAGAGTACCGCACCCGCGGCGGCATCCGCACGGCCCAGGTCACGCTCACCGAAGACCCGACCCTGGAGGTGGTGCCCTACGAAACCGCCAAGCGCCCCGTCACCAGGGCCATGCAGAAGTTTCGGGCCGAGTGGCTGGGTAGCAAGGCCCGGTAGCCTCCTGCCCGCCCAAAGGAAAGGGACGCCAGCAGCTGGCGTCCCTTTCCTTTTCGGTCTGATTGGCTTTGGCCTAGCGCCGGCGGCCGAAGATGCGCAGCAGGAACAGGAACAGGTTGATGAAGTCGAGGTAGAGCGAGAGGGCGCCCCAGACGGCCGTTTTGCGGTCCGTGTCCTCTCTGCCGTAGCCCATGAAGGCCATCATCTTGATTTTCTGGGTGTCGTAGGCAATCAGGCCCACAAACAGCAGCACGCCGGCGTAGGTGGTAATCCAGTACAGCGTGGAGTTGAACCAGAACATGTTCACCACCGAGGCAATAACCAGCCCGATCAGGCCCATAAACAGCAGGTTGCCCCAGCGGCTCAGGTCGGTGCCCGTGAGGAAGCCGTAGAGGCTCATGACCCCAAACGTGGCGGCGGAGATAAAAAACGTGGAGGCAATGGACTCGCGGGTGTAAATCATGAAGATCATACCCAGCGTCACCCCGTTGAGCAGGGCGTAGCCCAGAAAGGCGCCCACGGCCTGATTGGCGCTCATCTCAAGCAGGTTGCGGCCCAGGTAGCCCACAATCAGCAGCTCGGTGATAAGGAGGCCGAAGAAGATCAGCCGGTTGCCAAAGACCAGCTCCTGAATTTCGGGGGAGGCTCCTACCATCATCGCCACGCCGCCCGTCAGGGCCAGGGCGCCGGCCATCCAGCCGTACACCTGGGTCATAAACCGGGTCTGGATCTGGGCCGCTTCCTCGGTGGAAATGCTGAGCCGGGGCGGTTCTTCGGGTAGTAATTCGTCCATTGGGAATCGAAATAGAAAAGTGAAAACAATCCTGTCCGGGCTAGGGCGTGTTCTCAAGAACGTTCGGCATGGCAAAGTCGTAATAGGCTTATTTTCAAGATGAATGCTGACCGTACGTTGCTCACCGATAATCATTGGGCAC